>JBBSBO010000068.1:0-8459 GCA_038251215.1 Caldilineales bacterium | reverse complement strand
TCGATGGCGAGGCGCTGCGTGTCGCGCAGCAGGGCGACGATCTCGGTCGGCGCGTTGAGGTCCGGCACGCCGACATAATAGCGGCCCGGAGCGCGCTGTGCGGCGGCATCGAGCAGCGTATGCGATAGGCGCCACCACGCGTTGGCGGGGTCAAAGGCGATGCGCGGGCGGTTGTCCCAGTCTTCGAGGATCGGTTCGGCCCAACCGGTGTGACTCTCGGGATGGATGGTGTAGGGGCAGCCGCAATAGGCCGCCGAGATCGCCACCAGCGAGATCGAGACGGGGAAGACGAGCGGGAACGCTTCGCCGCCCCAGAAGGTGGAGTCGACGATCTTTTCGCAGCGCGGGATCACCTGGTCGACGTCGGTGTACCAGGCGTGGACGGCTTCTGGCGGCGCGCCGAGTGGGCGCGCCAGCGCATTGAGATCGGCATGGCCCAAGCCCGCGCGCGGGGCCTTGACCTGCAGCACGGGGCGGTCGAGGACGGCGCCTTTCCACCAGGCGCGCATGCGTGCTTCGGCCTGGGGCCAGTCCTCTTTGGTCACAAGTTCCATGGGTCTTCTCCTGGTTGGCTGTGGAGTGGCTGCTGATTGGATTGGGCGCGGCAAAGCGACATGCCTTCGGGCGCTTCGACGGCAAGGCACGCGCCGGTCGTGGCGCCGGAAACCGGATTTTGCCTTCAGGCCGTCGGTTCGGCGTCTTCGCCTTCTACCAGAAAGACGTGATCGCACAGCGGATCGCCCAGCATGAGCGTCTGCGTGCGCCGGAAGCCGAGCTGGGGATGGCAAGCCCTGACGGCAGGTTCGTCGCCGGCGCAGAATATGTAGCCCAACTCCGGTTCGCCTAACTCGCGAAAGACCTCTGCCCATAGGCAGCGAGTGTAGAGATATCCGATGCGCTGTGGCTCGTCGACCATCCGTTCCCAGCGGTGCGAACCGATACATGCCTGATCAAGCTCGTCGCAGAAGCGGCGCAGGGCGACCGCCGCTTCGCCGGGATCGACGCGTTCGGCGAACTGGCGGCGTTGCGCCATGTCGCGCACCACTTCGCGCGCTTCCGGCCCGAAGCGCTCCACCATGGCGGGAAGGAGGTCGACGGCCAATCCGGCGGCGCTGGTTACCTTGCGTTTGAGCAGGTCGTTCAAGATTTCTTCGCTCTGTTCGTCAAGCGGTTGGGGCAGGATGTCGCTGAGGCTGCCTGGCATGTACTCCTCCGTACGGGTTAGTTATGTGTGCGCAGCTCTTCGTATAGTTCAATTAGCCGTTGGGCGAGCCTGTGCGGGTCGTGACGCCAGGGGCGGGCGGACTCCACGAGGTCGCCGGTGAAGAGCTGGTAGTCCAACGCCTCGTCGGGCGCGGGCAGGGATACCCACTCCGTGTTGAGGTTGATGGGGTTGTCGGAATTGAAATTGTCGTTCGCCAGCGCGATGGTAAAGGCGTCGCCCGTGTGCTGGCGCAGCTGGCGCATATGGTCGGTGACGGAGTAGCCATCGGTCTCGCCGGGCTGGGTGACGACGTTGCACACGTAGATGCGCGGGGCGCGGGCCGCGGCGATTGCGTTGCGGATGGCGGGCACGAGCAGGTTGGGCATCACGCTGGTGAAGAAGCTGCCGGGGCCGGCTACGATCAGGTCGGCTTGCAAGATGGCTTGCAGCGTGGCAGGGTAGGCGCGGGCGTTTTCGGGCGTCAGGTAGACGCGCTCGATGCGCCCAGGGTGGTGCGTGATGTTGCTTTCGCCCTCGACCACGGTCCACTGCTCGCGGCCGCCGGCGTCTGTGTAGCTGACCTCGGCGCAGAGGGTGAGCTGCTCGAGCGTGCTGGGCAGCACGCGCCCGCGCACCGCCAGCACGCGGCTGCTTTCGGCGATGCCGGACTCAAAGCTGCCGGTGACAGCGGCCATGGTAGCGATGAAGAGGTTGCCGAAGCTGTGGCCGGACAGGTCGCCGTTTTCTACACTGGGGTCGGCTCCCTTCTCCGCGTCGAGTTCGGTCTGGGGCGGGCGGATTTCCTGGTCGGCGAAGCGGTATTGGAAGAGGCGCGTCATCAGGTCTTCGGCTTCGCTCAGCGCGGCGATGTTGTTGCGGAAGTCGCCGGGAGGGAGCATGCCCATTTGGCGGCGCAGCCTGCCGCTGCTGCCGCCGTCGTCGGCGACGGTGACGATGGCCGTGATGTTGTCGGTGTATTCGCGCAGGCCGCGCAGCAGCTGGGGCATGCCCGTGCCGCCGCCGATGGCGACGATCTTCGGCCCCTGGCGGCGCGCTTGGCGGCGCAGCACAGTGTCAACCATTTCCAGGTTTTTGAGCGACGCCGAGCCGGGCAGCAGTGTCTTGAGCAGGGAGGCGTTGAGAAAGAACACCGCTGCCGCCGCCATCGCCAGGCCCAGGCCGAGCAACAGCAGGCCCCGCAGCCAGTCCGGCAGCCAGGTGAGCGCGATCCAATAGACCGGGGCGGGGAGTTGCCGCGTGACATACATGTCTTGGATCAGAAAAGCTAGCCCCAGCCCCGCAAGCGTCACGCCGAGCAAGAGCAACACGATCCAGCGTTTGATGTGCAGGCCGGGCAGCAGGGCCTGCGACCAGCGTGAACGCGATAGAGGGTGGGCGAAGCGAGTTTTCTTCATAGGTCTGTGCTGATTATAGACGCTGAAACAAAATGCAGTGAATTGATCATGCGAATTGATCCGGTGAATTGTAGAGGAAGCGCCGCGTACAGGCAATCGCCGACGCTAGGTGAGGGCGCGACAAGAGCATAGCCGGCGCGCGTCCTTTACGGAAAGCGCGGGGCTGCGCTACAATCAGGTTGGCAGCTCAGGCGTTTCTCCGCCCCAGCAGGTGAGGACCGGATCCGGTGCATTCTTCGCAGACAACTGGCAAGGCAACTCGCAGGCGACCGGGCGCGCCGTATCTAGCAATGCACCTAGCGACGTGCATGCGCGTGGGCGTGCTGGTGGGCGTGCTGCTCCTCAGCGCCAGCTGTCGCTTTACGCGTGCGGAGCGGGCGCAGCCGCTGGACTTAGACTTTACGCAAGTGTTGCCCGCCGGGTGGGCGGCTGCCGGCGCGTGGCAGGAAGTGAATCTGGACGGCGATGCCGACGTCGAGTATTTGCTGCTCTTTACCTTCGACCAGGGCCAGGTGGGCGCGGCCATCTTTGATTCGCAGATCGCGTCGGATGTGGTGGGCGTGGTGAGCGCCTCGGCGACGCCCGCGGCCACGCCGGAGATGGCGCTCTACCCCGTGCCGCTGCAACCCTTTGGCTACTTCCGGCCTTATCGCCTGCTGCCCAGCTATTGGTCGTACACCTATGGCGGCGCGGCCGGGCAAGGCGTCGTAGCGATGCCGCGCGACAAGGAGAACCTGCTGGCGATTCAGGTCGGCGGCCCGGCGCCGGCGGAGTCTGCCGACCGCCAAGCTCCGGTGCAGCCTGCGGCAGAGTTGGTGATCCGCGGCGGCGACACGCATCTCACGTTTGTGTGGTGGCGCAACGCCCAGTATGGCTACGGCGTGACGCAGTTGGCGGCGGAGGGCGGCTTTCGCGGGGTGGACTGGGCGACGTGGCAGAAGAACCCGCTCCCCATCGAGGAGATCGCCGGGCTGTACCCACTGACGGACTACCGCGCGCGCAGCTTGGTCTGCCGCGAGATCCACTACCAGCGCCGCCCGCCACTGTCGACAGGCAGCGAAGAGGCTGCCGGTAGCGCCGAAGCCGGCGGCGAGCTGCCCGTGATTGCCTTTGACGAGGAGGATCGGGGCCTGACTTTCTGTCTTGAGCCTGCCCCCGCCCACCCCTATTACCCGGAAGGGGTAGCGTTGGCCTATCTGTTGGCGGCCGCCCAGGGCGAAGGCGAGGGCGCGGGCCAGACAGTGAGCGACGCGCTGCTTACGCCGGGAACCGACGCGGCGCAACTGGCTGCGGACGTCGGCGTGAATCTGCTGGCGGGCGAGCGGGTGGAGGACGTGGCCGCGCACGTGACCGCGCCCACCTTGCCCGCCAATTTGCAGAATGGCGCCTCGGCGCCGACCACAGCCGTGTGCGTCGAGCTGGCGCAGCGGGCGGACCCGCGTTACCGGCGCTGGCTTGTGTTCACGCTGCGCTATCAGCCGCCGGACATGGAGAGCGGCTTGCCGGACCGTTGGACGATTTCCGGCGCTTCGCCGGTGCCGGCGCCGCCCGCCTCTTTGCAAACGCCCTATTGCGAGGCGATCCTGGCGCAGGGCTGAGCGCACGGTCTTTTGACGCGCCGGGAACTTGAATTGGAGCCTGTGTAGCATGATCTTTCGACGCCAACCGTCCATCTCGGAAGATGAACTGCTGGCCCGGATTGAGGGCGGGCAGCATGAACGCCTCGCCTTTGTGGCGGCCAAGACCGCGCCGAAAAACTTGGCGGAGACACTCGCCGCCATGGCGAACGGCAACGGCGGCACGGTGCTGCTCGGCGTCAGCGCGCGCGGCTCCATCCAAAAAGACAACGACGCCGACGCGTTGCACAAGCTGGCGGACCAGGCCGGCCTGCTCACCGAGCCGCCGCTGATCTTGCCCGGCCCGCAGACGTTAAGCGGCGCCGGCGGGACGGTGGTGGCGGTGCAAGTGCCGCCGGGCTTGCCGCACATCTACAGCCTGCACGGCCTCTACCTGACGCGCACGGCGAGCGACAACCGCCCGCTCTCCACGCTGGAGCTGCGTCGCCTGCTGCTGGAGCGGGGCGACGCCGGCTTCGAGGCGCAGTTGCTGCCCGGCGCCAAGATAGAGGACCTGGACGAGGCGCGCGTGGCGCGCTACTTGGAGCAACTCTCATTCGTCGCCATCGAGGATGTGCCGCAGGCTTTATTGATGCGCGGCTGTCTGGGCTATGGCGCCAGCGGCCCGCGGCAGCGCGGCAGCCACGAGGTGCAGCTCACGCCCACCGTGGCGGGCATGTTGCTCTTTGGGCGCAACCCGCAGCAATTCCTGCGCAGCGCCGAGATCGTCTGCGTGCGCTACACGGGCAACATCATGAGCGATGAGTTCGTGCGCCAGGACATCGGCGGCTGTTTGGCCGACCAGGTGCGGCAGGCCGAGGCGTTTGTCATGAGTAACATGCGGCGCGGCATGAAGATCAGCGGCTTTGCGCGCCAGGACACGGACCAATTTCCCATCGCCGTGGTGCGCGAGGCAATCGTCAACGCTATCGCCCACCGCGACTACAGCATTCGCGGCGACGGTATCCGCCTGTTGATGTTCAGCGACCGGCTGGAGGTGTACAGCCCGGGGCGACTGCCCGGCCATGTGACGCTGGAGAACCTGGTGGACGAACGCTATAGCCGCAACGAGGCCATCGTGGCGGTGCTCAGCGACATGGGCTACATCGAGCGGTTGGGCTACGGCATCGACCGCATGATCGCGGCCATGCGCGATCAGGGCTTGCCCGAACCGGAGTTCGCCGAGACGTCCGCCGGCTTCAAGGTGACGCTGCACGCGGCCGGTCTGGACGCGGCGCAGGTGGAACCGGCCAAGGCGATGTGGGGGCATATGTTCCTGAATGAGCGGCAGGAGCAGGCGCTGGCCTTCGTGCAGACGCACGGGCGCATCACCAACAGCGACTTCCAGCGGCTGGCGCCCGATGTCAGCGCCGAAACGATTCGCCGCGACTTGGCGGACCTGGTGGAGCAGAACTTGCTGCTGCGCATCGGCGAGAAGCGCGCCACGTATTATATTCTGAAATAGCGATAGATCCTTGATCTGCAGGATAGCGGAGGACTTATGCTGGGCGTATCGATTATAGGCATCGGCCAGTCGCCGGTGGGAGAGTTGTGGGGGCGCTCGGCGCGGCAGATCGCATATGACGCCGTGTCGGCGGCGATGGATGACGCCGGCATCGAGAGCGCCGACGCGCTCTTCGTGGGCAATATGCTCAGCGGTAGCCTGCTCGGCCAAGAGCATGTGGGCGCGCTGGTGGCGGATGCCTGCGGCCTCTACGGCATCGAGACGGCCAAAGTGGAGGCGGCCTGCGCCAGCGGCGCGGCGGCGCTGCGCGTGGGCGTGATGGCGGTGGCAAGCGGACAGCACGACGTGGTCATTGTGGCGGGGCTGGAGAAGATGACCGACACCGTGGGTCAGGACACCACGGCGGCCCTGGCGACGGCGGCGGACGCCGAATACGAGTCGCTGCACGGCGTCAGCTTTGTGGGTCTCAACGCGCTGATTATGCAGCGCTATTTGTATGAGCACGACGTGCCGCTGGACGCCTTTGCCGGCTTCAGCATCAACGCGCACAAGAACGGCGTCAACAACCCCTACGCCATGTTCCGCAGCCCCATCACGCGCGAGGCTTACCTGCGCGCGCCGGTGATCGCCTCGCCCATCAACATGCTCGACAGCAGCCCGGTGTGCGACGGCGCGGCGGCGCTGGTCTTGACCTCTACCGAGCGCGCTCGCCATACGCAGGCCGGTCGACGCTGGGGCAGCGTGGAGATCCTCGCCAGCGCCGGCGCCAATGACACCCTCTCCGTCCACGACCGCCGCGACCCGCTTTTCCTCGAGGCGGCGCACGTGAGCAGCGCCAAGGCCTATGCGCAGGCAGGCGTGGCGGCGCAAGAGCTGGACTTGTTCGAGGTGCATGACGCCTTTACGATCATGGCCGCGCTCAGCCTGGAGGCGACCGGGTTTGCACAGCGCGGGCAAGGGTGGCGGCTGGCGCAGGAGGGCGCGATTGCCATCGACGGCTCTGTGCCCATCAGCACCATGGGCGGGCTGAAGAGCCGCGGCCATCCCGTGGGGGCGACCGGCGTCTATCAGATTGTGGAAGTGGTGGAGCAACTGACCGGGCGTGCCGGAGCCAACCAAATTCACGGCGCGCGGCTGGGTATGGCGCAGAATATCGGCGGCAGCGGGGCCACCATCATCACGCACATTTTGGGCGTGTAGACAGGCGCTAGAGTGCGCCTGCCAGAGGCAGCGACGGCCAAAACTGAAATGAGAGCATCGCGCGATGCGTCAAATGACGCGGGCGCGGTGCTCTTTTTATTAGTAGACGGGGAATGAAAATGGGGGGATAGTAGGACATAACTCGCGCGATCGGTTTGGACAATGCGGTTTGACAATGTGGTTTGGACAGTTGCGAGGGAGCCAGATTGCCCCCGGAAATGCAAAGAATAACGCGAAAGGCGCGAAAAGCAGGCCGTAAGAAGCTGTCAAAACCTATCAATCGGAGGAGTGTGAGCCGCAGAAGTCCGCCTGAGCGTTTAGTCTGCGGCCGGAAGCTATCAATACCTACCAGACCCGTTATCTTTGAGACCAGATAGGAATTTAGAGTCCATTTCTGCTACTGTAAAGACCATACAATCTTTGTATAGGTTGAGGGGCACGCGAGCAAGACATGAGATCAATGTGTGGCGCCCTCCCTAGCAGACTTAGATAGCTAGTTCGATGATAACGCTGAAGGAGAACGAAGGGTTATGTCAGTCCCCATTTTTTGGCGCAACAAGAAGCAACGCTATAGCCTCCAGGGCGATGTATGTCCGGAATGCGCCCAGGCCATCTTCCCGCCGCGCGAAGTGTGCCCGTTCTGTCACGGACATCATTATGCGCTGCCCAGCCAGTCAAGCAACCCGGCGACGCAGTCGTTCGTGTTCGTCTTGCCCGAAGCCTATAGCCTGAGTCAAGTCGGGGATGACTAGCCGTGACGGCCCTCACATGCGGCGACCGGCCTGAGTTGCGCGAGAAAGATCTCAGCGGGTTGGGCGAGGTCTTCAGCTTCACGACGATGTACAGCGCGCCCACGGGCTTCGAGGATCAGAAGCCCTATACGGTCGCTTTGGTCAAGCTGCTGGAAGGACCGGTGGTGACGGCCCAGCTGACCGATGTCGACAACAGCGCCGTACACATCGGCATGGAGGTGGAGATGGTGACGCGCAAGCTGCGCGAAGAGGGCGCGGAAGGCCAGATCATCTACGGCTATAAGTTCCGACCCGTGTTGCCGCGAGGGGAGTAGGCGAGGCCGCCTAGCCGGGCGCTGCGCCGCCCGAACTCGACATAACTTTGTGTGTGGTAAAACTAACGCCGCCTGCCGAACAGCAGGCGGCTTTTTGTTTGGCTGTGGGGCTGTGAAGGTCTATGGCCGCGTGACGTAGTCGAGCACGATCTGATGGACCAGCTGCTCGACGGGGGCGCGGTCGTCGGTGAAGATGGGCGTGCCGGGCGGCGGCGCGGCGACGCGTGTATGCTCCGGCGCGGTCGCGGCAAACTCCATGAACTCGGGCGGCATGTCCGCGGGGAGGCGCGCGACGTTGGCGGCAAAGTTGGCGAGATGCGTCGGCTGCACGGTTGCCACCAGCAGCGAGTTGCCGATGGCGTCGGCGGGGCCTGGCTCGTCGATGATGTAAACCGACGGGAATACTTGCGCGGCGGTGGCGGCGAGCGCGTCGACCAGGGCGTAGTTGCTGGAGGTGCGCCCCACGTTGATGGCGAGGGTGCCGTCCTCGCTC
>JBBSBO010000067.1:0-8475 GCA_038251215.1 Caldilineales bacterium | reverse complement strand
TGGGGCCTGCTCATGGCGGCGTCGGTGCTGATCACGCTGCCCATTATCCTGCTCTTCTTCTTCCTGCAAAAGACCTTCGTGCAAGGCATCGCCCTCACGGGCATCAAAGGCTAGCCCGCCTCGCGTAGTTTTTCAATGGGAGGCAGCACTGGCGTGCTGTCTCTTTGCGCGCTATAATTCAGTTGTACGCAATCGCTTTCGTCACCCAACCGTAACCTCGTTACTCCCTTCTTTTTCTCGATCAACTATCCGGAAAGGCAGTAAAATGACCCAGAATGATCTGCGCATCGCCTTCATCGGCTGTGGAGGCATTGCCCGTCGCCACGTGCAAGCCATGCACGATCTCGTCAACCGCGATCGCGGCGGCTTTCAAGTCGTCGCTCTGTGCGACGCCAACCGCGAATCTGCCGAGATTCTGGCGCAGGAAGTCCAGGGACGCCTGGGCAATACGCCGACCATCTACACCGGCTATGAAGAGATGCTCAAAGCCGAGAAGCTCGACGGCGTGGACATCTGCCTGCCGCACGGCCTGCACCACGGCGTCTCCATCGCCTGCATGGAAGCCGGCGTCGACGTCCTCACCGAAAAGCCCATCGGCGTCTCCATCCGCGCCGGCAAGCTGATGCAAGAAGCCGCGCAGCGCACCGGGCGCATCCTCTCCATCGCCGTCCCCCATCGCCGCAATCCCGGCCAGCGCGTGGCCCGCTGGGTGATCAACGACTCCGGCCTGATGGGCAACCCGCTCACCTTCTTCCACAACTACACCCGCCCGCCCGAACCGCAGAACCCCAACCAACCCGTGCCCTCGCGCGTTGTATGGCGGCGCGACCGCCTCATGTCGGGCGGCGGCATGGCATTGGACAGCGGCTTCCACTACTGGGACAGCATCCGCTCCCTCTACGGCGACGTCGAGAAGGTTTACGCCGAAATGCGCCAGCTGAGATCCGGACAGCCAGTCGCCGTGACCGAAAGCCCGGAAGACAGCATCTACGTCATCCTCTCCTTCAAGAGCGGCCTGGTCGGCACGTGGAGCTTGAGCATGGCCGCCCCCGGCGAACCACGCGCCAGCGTCATGTTCTATGGCAGCGAAGGCTCCCTCGAAGACACCACGACCAGCCGCTTCAAGATCTTTCACCTGTTTGAGCGCCGCCCCGAAGAGAACGAATCCGGCAAGTTGGTGCGTTCCGACGGCACGGTCTATCAGATGCCCGAACTGGAAGCGCTCTACCGCAAACAATTGGACGAGGCAGAGTCGGAATTCCTCTTCCCCGGCGGCACGACAGACGGCTTCGCTATCGAAATTTGGGAGTTCCTCGAACTTCTGCGCGGCAATCGCAGCGAGATCGAAGTGGACGCGGCCGAGGGCATCCGTTCGCTCGCCTTGGGCGAAGCCGTCTACGAGTCCGCCTTCACCGGTGACGTCGTGCGCGTCGACGATGTCTTCTCCGGCGCGCGCCGCAGCTACCAGGAATCCATCGACGCGCACTGGGGACTGTAGACCACGTACAAAGGAGCGAACGCATGAAACTGGGAGTGGATGTCTTTAGCTTGCGCTTCAACGACTGGAGCGCCGACGAGTTGCTCGACTACGCCCACGGCCTCGGCCTCGACGTCGTACACTTCTCCGAGGTGCATTTCTTCGAGAGCCTGGAGCGCGACTATCTCGAACAGGTTAAGCGCCATGCAGACAAGCTGGGCCTTGCCATCGAAGTCGGCATGGGGTCCATCTGCCCCACCTCCGTCACCTTCTCCGGCGAGCGAGGAACCGCCTCAGAGCAGTTGGCCGAAATGCTGCAAGTCGCCGCCTGGGTCGGATCGCCCGTACTGCGCTGCTACATGGGGTCCAACGCCGACCGACGCAGCGAGCTGCCCCTGGAAACGCATCGCCTATCTACGATCGCGACACTGCGCTCGGTGCGCGGCGTCGCCGCCGAGCTAGGCGTTAAGATCGCGATCGAAAACCATGCCGGCGATCAGCAAGGCAGCGAACTGGCCTCGCTGATCGAGGAGGCGGGCCCCGACTACGTGGGCGCTTGCATCGACGCCGGCAACCCGCTGTGGGTCGCCGAAAGCCCCTTCGTCACGCTCGAACACCTGGCGCCCTACGTCCTCATGTGCCATGCCCGTGACACGGCCTTGTGGCCGCATCCCCTGGGCGCCGTGGCGCAGTGGGTAGCGATGGGCGAAGGCACCATTGGCATCGACGAGTGGACGCGCCTCTTCCGCCAACTCTGCCCCAACGTCAACTACACGCTGGAGATCATCACCAGCATCGCGCCGCGCGTGCTCAACTACCTGGAACCGGAATTCTGGTCAGTCTATCCGCATACGCCGGCGGCCGAATTTGCCCGCTTCTTGCAGTTGGTGCAGAAGGGCAGCCCCTTCACCGAACCGGTCCTCACGGCCAACTGGGGATCCATGCCGCCTGAATATCGCCCGGCGCTGGCGCTCCAACAGCAGGCCAAGCTCGAGACAAGTGTGCGTTACTGCCGAGACGTCCTGCAAATCAAGTAGGCAGCTTCAATACCCCAAGCCTCACGTCCATATCTTCCAGGAAGCTGCGGGCTTCCTGGAAGATGCTTTGCAAGACTAGCCGCGCCGATCCTCCCTTGACAAACCAATGAGGGTTCACATGCCTAAACCGGATAAGATTCGCGCCCATTACGTACTCAGCACTCACTGGGATCGCGAGTGGTACCAATCCTTTCAAAACTTCCGCTATCAGCTCGTTCGCCTGCTCGATCGGGTCGTCGCCGGCCTCGAAGACGGGCGATTGCGCGGCCCCTTCCAGACGGACGGGCAAGCCATCATCCTCGAGGACTACCTCGAGATCCGGCCCGAGATGCGCGCTCGCCTGGAGCAGCTTGCCCAGGCGGGCCGCATGGTCATTGGCCCCTGGTATGTCCTGCCGGATGAGTTCCTCGTTTCCGGCGAGTCGCTGGTGCGCAACCTGCGCCTTGGGCGCAGCATCGCCCGCAGCTTCGGCGCCGACCCCTCCAACGCCGGCTTCGTGTGTGACCTCTTCGGACACAACAGCCAGATGCCGCAGATCTTCGCCGGCTTTGGCATTCACGGCGCGCTGATCTGGCGCGGCCTCAATCACCTGCAAACGCGCCACGTGCGCTGGCGCTCGCCCGACGGCACTGAGATCGTCGCCTATCGCTTCCCCGAGGGCGGCTACTGTGACTACACCTTCGACGTGCGCCATGCCCGCGAGCACCAGCTCTCGGTTGAGCCTAGCCGGGTGGCGGACGATACGCGCGCCTACCTGCGCGACGAGGCCGAACACACCGAGGTCGACCCCATCCTGCTCTTCGACGGCGGCGATCACGAAGAGTGGGATCAAGAAACATACGCCGCCATGTTCGACTACGCCGACAAAGCCGAAGACGAATTCGAGATAGTCCACACCAGCCTCGACGCCTATCTAGCCGAGGTCGTGTCCCAAGCCGGACGCATTGGCGCCCTCGTGGAAGGCGAACTGCGCGAGCCGGGCACGCTGCTCTATGATCAGCAATGGGTCATTCCGGGCGTCCTCTCCAGCCGCGTCTGGATCAAACAATTAAACGCCCTGTGCGAAACGCTGCTATGCACCTGGGCCGAACCGACCGCCGCCTGGGCGCATCTGCAGCTGGGCAAGGAAGTTCCCCACGGTTTTCTGGACACGGCGTGGCGGTGGCTGCTCAAAAACCACCCGCATGACTCCATCTGCGGGTGCAGCATCGACCTCGTTCACGAGGATATGAAGTTCCGCTTCAGCCAGGCCAAACAGATCGCCGAGCGCCTCACGCGCGAGGCGACGCTCAGCCTGGCGGCGAATGTCGCGGGTAGCGTGGGCGACAACGAACTGCGCGTGGCCGTTTTCAACCCGATCACTGCGCCGATCACGCAGAGCGTCGAACTTGACCTACAGATACCGGTCGAGTGGCCTACGTTCAACGAATTCTTCGGCTTCGAGCCAAAGCCATCCTTCCGCATCTTCGGGCCGGACGGCGCCGAGATACCCTATCAGCGTCTGCGCCAGACCAAGAACCAAACCAAGACGCGCGTCTATGCCACGAAGTTCCCGCAGATGTACCCCACGCACGACGTGCGCGTCTCGCTGCCGCTGAACATCCCTGCCGCGGGCTACGTCACGCTCACCGTGCGCGCCGGCGGCGAGGCGGAACCCACGCGCTACCCCGCCACGCCCAGCCTGGCGACCAGCGAGCGCTCCATGGAAAACGAGCATATCGCCGTCACCATCCAATCCAACGGCTCGCTCACCTTGCTCGACAAGCACACAGGCGCCGTGTACGAGCGACTGCTCACCTTCGAGGACAGCGCCGACATCGGCGACGGCTGGTACTACGGCATGGCTGCCAACGATGAAGTCTTCACCTCCACGGCCTCCGCCGCCGCGGTCTCGCTGGTGCATGACGGGCCATACCTAACGGCCTTCTGCATTCGCACCACGATGAAGACGCCGCGCCGCTTCGTCTTCGACGACACGATGCGCCGCACCGAGGAGATGGTAGAACTGGAGATCGAGAGCACAATCAGCTTGCGCCCGGGAGCGCACGATCTGGAGGTCGAGACCACGGTCTACAACATCGCCGAGGATCACCGTCTGCGCGTCCTCTTCCCCAGCGGCGCACGGGCCGACACCTACCTCGCCGACACGCCGTTCGACGTGGTTGAGCGCCCCATCGCCCTCGCCGGCGATAACCACCTGGCGCGCGAGTTGGAAGTCGAGACCAAACCCCAGCAAAGCTGGACCTCCGTGTTCGACGACGCACGCGGCTTGGCCGTCGTCAGCACCGGCCTCATGGAGAGCGCCGTCCGCGACAACCCGGAGCGCACGGTGGCCCTCACGCTGCTGCGCAGCACGCGGCGCACGGTGGGCACCAACGGCGAGCCGAACGGCCTACTCCTCGGCGCCTCGACATTCAAATACCGGCTGGCGCCGCTCGGCGGCAGCCCGGATCGGGTGAAGATGTTCCAAATGGGCCAGCAGATCGCTGCCGGATTCAACATCGTCCAGCTGCGCCCGCAAGACATGAAGCTATATGGCGACGGCGGCAAACTGCCCCCCGCCGCCTCGTTTCTGCAAGTCGAGGGCGACGCCGTCGTCACGAGCGCGCGCATGGTGGGCGAAGGCTTCGAGCTGCGCTGCTTCAATCCCACCGACCACGCCGGCGAAGTTGCTCTCACCTTCGGCAATGGCATCGAGTTCGCACGTCTGCAGTTCGTCGATCTGGAAAGCAAGCCCGTGGATGCGGCGCTGCCCATCGTAGACGGCAAAGCCTCATTCACGCTTGCGCCAAGAAAGATCGCCACGCTGCGCTTCGACTGAACCGCCGGACCTCGCGCAAGATAAGCAAACGAACAGGCCGCCCTTATCATCGGGGCGGCCTGTATCGTTCTTGGCAACAAATTACTATGCGAAGCAGCGTCTACATGAAGCAGCGTCTACGCTTCCGGATACGCCTCGGCTAGAAAAGCTTTGACTGCCTTGATATATGCCTTGAACTGCTCGCGGCGAATATTGTGCCCCGCCCCGACGATGTGCGCCACCTGAATGCGCGGGTTGAGCTGCTGGGCCTCCGCTGCCGTCTCCGCCGTCACAATCGAGCCTAGCTCCGGCTCCCCCGTGATCAACAACACCGGGCAGACGATCTTCTTGATATAGTCGGCCCAACTGTAATCGCTGACCGTAATATACTTGACGACATTCGGACTGACCAGGTGCTTGGCTGCCGACCACGGCGCGAACACCTCTTCGGGCCAGGTCGGGTTGTCCTTGTGCCCTTCGGCGATCAACTCGTCGATGCTCAACTCATACCGTGAACGAATACGCTCGGCCCACTGCGCCGCCGCCGCCGGGTCGGAGACCATGTTGCCCAGCCCGCGCCAGGGCGGATCCTCCAATAGCAGGCAGCCCACAGCCTGCGGATAGAGAGCACCCAGCGTCGTCGAGGCGCCGCCGCCCATCGAATGACCCAATACCGCCGGCTTGTGGAGGCCGAGCGTCTCGATCAGTCCGGCCAAGTCCGCGGCGTGCGCCTCCCGCTCATACCCGTCCGCCGGCTTCTCCGACTTGCCATGCCCGCGCGCGTCCACTGCGACAATATCATAGTCCGGCGCCAACTCCGCCGAGACCAGGGGCCAACAGCGCCCACTGTCCGTAATGCCGTGCGCCAGCACCAGCGGCGGCTTGTCTCCGCCCGACCGGTAGTAGTGCAGGCGAATGCCGTTGGTGAGAACATCACCTTCTTGCCAGTTGATCATCACTCCTCCGTTCTCTTTTTTCGACCGCTGCCTGCATAAAGGCAGCCGGTCAATCGTCCGCTACACCGGGTTGTCCGGGAGCTTCAATAGAATCGACTGGAACGCTGGGCGACGCAGCGCCCGGGCTGCTGTCCTCGATGGCCTGGGCATCGGCGAGCGCGCCGAAGTTGCGCAGTTCCGGCGACGTCACGGCGGCGATCCCCACCACCAACAATGTGCCGATGCCGCCGCTCACAACCGAAGCGACCGGCCCAAACCAATGCGCCACCACGCCGGACTCCAACCCGCCCAATTCGTTCGACGCGCCCACGAACACGCTGCTGACGGCCGATACGCGCCCGCGCATGTGGTCCGGCGTCAAGAGCTGCTGCAGCGTGCCGCGGATGACCATGCTCACGTTGTCAAACGCGCCAGTGAAGAAGAGCATGGCAAACGAGAACCAGAACGATTGCGAAATGCCGAACAGGATGGTCGCCACGCCGAACCCCGCCACGTTGAGCAGCAGCATTCGCCCGGCGCGCTTCATCGGCGGCATGTAAATTAGCAGCAGCGCCATGAGGAACGCGCCCACCGCCGGCGCCGCTCGCAGCCAGCCGAAACCGCTCGCGCCCACGTTGAGAATATCCTGCGCATAGATGGGCAGCAAATAAACCGCCCCGCCAAAGAGCACGGCAAATAAGTCCAGCGTAATCATGATCAGAATGATACGCGTATTCCACACAAACTGGATGCCTGCGATCAGCTCCGAGAAGGACGCCGCACCGACTGGCTTCGTGTCCACGCGAATGCGCATAATCACCAGGAAAATGATGAAGATCAGCGAACTCAGCGCGGCCAGCACATAGGCGAAGGGCACGCTGAACGCCACCACAACGCCGCCAATCGCCGGCCCCAGCACGCCGGAAATCTGCATCAAGCTCGTGTTCCACGTCACCGCATTGGGGAAGGCGTCCTTGGGCACGAGGTGCGGGAGCAACGCCGAGCGCGCCGGACGGCCAATCATCACCGCCGAAGCATCCAGAAAGAGAATGGCGTACATCAAATTGACCGAGCCGGAGCGATACGAAAGCACGGCTAGGGCCAGCGAGGTGACGGTCATGGCTGCCAAGCTGATGATCGTCAGCTTGGTGCGGCTGAAGCGGTCGGCTAGGTAGCCTGCGGGCAGCGCCAATAGCATCGTCGGCAAGGCCTGCGCCAGCCCCACCAGCCCCAACGAGAGTGCATCACCCGTGCGCGAGTACATCTCCCATCCGATCGCCACGCTCTGAATGCGCGTGCCCACCATTGCCAAGAACCAGCCGATGACAAACACGCGATAGTCCCGAAAGCGAAAAGCCGCATACGGGTCGTGGCGCAGCTCGGCGCTCCGATTAGTCTCTTCTTTTGACAATGGTGTGGCTGCCAGTCTAGGTGAGGAAGCGTTATGCGCATCGAGAAGATTGGATCGACAGGAGTGGCGGGCCGGAGCTGAGCCGGGTTCATATGCGCTATGCGCCCCACAGAACCCGACTCAAAACCCGGCAGAATCATCTATTGGACGGTTGGCGTCTGGCCCAAAATCTCTAGCGCCTTGAGCAGTTGCGCGTCGCCACTGTCCAACACCTCTTGGGCCGTCATGTCTTGCAGTTCGAGCGGAGAGATGAGATCCGCCTCAATCGGCAGGATGACCTCTACGTCAGGCGCAATGCCCTGCTTACGGATCAAGCGACCGTTGGGCGTGAGCCACTGCTTCGTGCCCAACAGCAGCGCCGACCCATCGCTCAGCGAATACGGCTGCAACACGGTCCCCGTGCCGAACGTGGTCTCGCCCACCGCCTTGCCCCGCTCATGGTCTTGAATTGCGCCGGCGAAAATCTCGGCTGAACTGGCTGAGCCTGGATTAATCAGGACGACCAGCGGAATGTCCGTCGCCAGCCCGCCGCTCTCCACCGGGAAGGCCTTGCGCTTGCCCGAAGCGTCCTCCTCCAGCAGCACATCGCCGTCCTGCAGGAACTGGCTCGTCACGCTCACCGCCTGATCGAGCAGCCCGCCGGGGTTATTGCGCACATCTACTATCAACGCCGTGGCGCCCGCGTCCTTGGCCCCCTCGATCGATTTCGTGATGTCGTCCAGCGCATTGGCGCTAAATTGGCTCAACCGGATCAAGGCAACATCCGTGCCCGGAACCATCGCCCAACTTGCCGCCGGGATCTTGATCTCCCCGCG
>JBBSBO010000066.1:0-8528 GCA_038251215.1 Caldilineales bacterium | reverse complement strand
GGCCGCGTGCAAGGCGCCAAAGGCCCCGGCCTCTTCTTCATCATCCCCATCATCGACCAGATGGTCAAGGTCGATCTGCGCACGGTCACGTTGGACGTGCCGACGCAGGAGGCCATTACGCGCGACAACGTCACCGTGAAGGTGAACGCCGTCTGCTATTTCCGCGTGATGGACCCTGTGGCCGCGGTGGTCAACGTCGCCAATTATCTGCTGGCGACCGGCCAAATCGCGCAGACCACGCTGCGCTCGGTGATGGGCCAGAGCGAACTGGACGAACTGCTGGCGCAGCGCGACCAGATTAACCGCCAGCTGCAACAGATCATCGACGAACAGACGGAACCCTGGGGCATCAAGGTGAGCGTGGTGGAACTGAAGGACCTGGAACTGCCGCAGTCGATGCAGCGCGCCATGGCGCGCCAGGCCGAGGCCGAACGCGAGAAGCGCGCCAAGATCATCCACGCCGAAGGCGAATTCCAAGCCTCGCAGCAGTTGGCGCGGGCCGCCCAGGTCATGAGTTCTGGCCCGGGCGCACTCCAACTGCGCTTCCTGCAAACGCTGAAGGAGATCGGCGCCGAAAACAACAGCACGATTGTCTTCCCGCTGCCCATCGAACTGTTCCGCGGAATGTTGGGCGCATCAGCCTTTACCGTTGCGCCGGCGCCGCCCGCCGGCAACATACCGCCGGCGGACTTCACGGCGGAGGCAATGACGGGCTATCCGCTCGACGACCTGCCGGATGATCTAGACGACGACCTAAACAGCGACCTAAACAACGACTTCACAAACGACACACCGGACTAAGCCATGAGTGGACCAATGCAAATCCGGGCGCACCGCCCGCGCGACATTGCCGTGGATCGCGCGGCGGGCGAAGCGCGCATTACCTGGACCGACGGCCATATCAGCGCCTATCCGCTGCGCTGGCTGCGCGCCAACTGCCCCTGCGCCACCTGCCGCGAGGATCGGCGCGCGGCCGTCTTGCGCACGGAGGAGCTGACCTTGACCGACATGCCCGCCCCCAGCGTGGAGATCACCGCCGCCGAGCTGGTGGGCAACTATGCCGTACGTTTTACATGGGCGGACGGCCACGACACGGGCATCTACGCCTTCTCGGCACTGCGCGCCGCTTGCCCATGCGCCGAGTGCAACCCCGACGGTCCGCCGCCCCTGATGGAAGATTAGCGCCGCGGCGACGGCGTTTGAGCTAGAGCGAGGGACTTTCTATGGGTACATCACTCACCCTTGTGCGCTTTCGTGGCATCGATGTGCGTCTGCACTGGTCGTTTCTGCTGATTCTGGCCTATGGCGCCTTTGCCTACAGCGCCGGCTCGGCCAACCCCGTGCTGGGCGCTTTCTATGGCGTGCTCATCATTGTGCTGCTCTTTGTGTGCGTCACGCTGCACGAGTTTGGGCACGCCCTGGTCGCCGCGCGCTATGGCATCCGCGTGCGCAACATCACGCTGCTGCCCATCGGCGGCGTGGCGAACTTGGAACGTCTGCCCGAAAACCCCACACAAGAGCTGCTGATCACCCTCGCCGGCCCGCTGGTCAATTTCGGCCTGGCGCTGATCTTGCTGCCCTTCACGCTGCTCGTGGTGGGCTGGGAAATGCGCAGCGGCGCCATGAGCGCGAGCCTGCCGAGCATCTGGGCGAACTTGCAGACGCCGGGTTTCGGCAACTTGCTGCTCTACTTGCTGATCACGAACGTTCTGCTGGGCGTGTTCAACCTGCTGCCGGCCTTCCCCATGGACGGCGGACGCATTTTGCGCGCGCTGCTGGCGATGGCGATGGACTATGTGCGCGCCACGCGCATCGCCGTGCTGGTGGGCCGCCTGATGGCGGTGCTACTGGCGCTGTGGGGCATCTTCCTGTGGAGTGCGGGCGGCGGCGGCATCGTCATGCTCTTGATCGCCTTCTTTGTCTATGTGGGCGGGGGCGCCGAGCGCGAGGCCGTGGAAAGCCGCGCCGTGCTGCGCAACGTGCAGGCCAAGGAGGCACTGGCGGCCAACGCCGTCAACCTCTACGCCAGTGAGGGCCTCAGCCGCGCCGTCGACCTGACCATGAACAGCTACCAGACCGATTATGCCGTGCTTGACCTGTCCGGCTCCTTTATCGGCGTGCTGACGCGCGGGCGCTTGGTGCAGGCGCTGCGCGAGCAAGGGCCGGACGCGCGCATCGTCGACGTGATGCTGCCCGCCGCCGATGTCCCCGTCTGCGTGCCCGCCACCAGCCTCGCCGATGTGTGGGAGACGATGGTCTCCACCGGGCAGCGCACGGTGGCGGTCAAAGAGGGGCGCCAGTTCCTGGGCCTGATCACGTTGGACGACATCGGCGAGGTCTTCCGCGTCATCCGCGCGTCTATGCAGGGACAGAACCGTCGCGCCGCTAAACCGCCCAAAAACGAACCGGCGCACGATGCATAATTTATTGATGCGCAATTTGGCGATGCGTAGTTTGTTGATGCATGAGTTGGTTGATGCCTGAGTTTGCCACGAACGCCGGGGTCATCTTCTACGAGGTCCTGGAGCCGGAAGAAGCACGCGACGGCGCGGCCGAGTGGGTGACGCTGCTGCACAATTTCCTGAGCACGGGCCAAGCCGCCTGGGGGCGCATCGCGCCGGCGCTGGCTCGCCGCTATCGCGTGCTGCTGCCGGACTTGCCTGGGCACGGTCGCTCGCTGGGTCATCCGCCCGGATTCCAACACGAGTCGATGGCCCGCCAACTCGCCGCCCTCATGGCCGCCACAGGGGCCGGCAGCGGACATCTGGCGGGGTGCAGCGCCGGCGGCATGTTGGCGCAGTTGATAGTGCAGCACGCCCTGGCGCAGCCCGCCACGCTCACCCTGGTGAGCAGCGCCTACAGCGTCAACCGGCAGACCACGGGCGTCGCCACAAGCCTGGACCCGCAGGCTTTTCGCGCCGGGCGCAACTGGCTGGAAGCCACGGCGCTGCTGCACGACCCGCTCCAGGGCGCGGGCTACTTTCAAGACGTGCTGCTGGCGGGCTTTCAGCGCCTGCGCGTCGAGGATGTTATCGACCTGCCGCGCGCGGCCTTGCGCCAGTGGCGTCTGCCTGTCTGCCTCATCCACGGGGAAGAAGACGAGATTTTCCCCGTGCAGATCGCCTACGACATGGCGGCGGAACTGCCGGACGTGGAGTTGCACAGCATCCCCGGCCAAAGCCATGCCCTGATCTTTCGCCAGGCCCGGCTGGTGGGCAAGCTGCTCGCCGATTTTCTCGAACGTCACCCAATCCGGGCAACCTGAATTCAACCCGCATAAAAACCCTTCACAGAAACGAACGCATTGTTATGAGCATGAGGTCATGAGCATGAGCACACAACATCCTGTCAAAATCGCGCCCTCCATTCTCACCGCGGACTTCGGGCGGCTAGCCGAGGAAATCCGCGCGGCGGAACTGGGTGGGGCCGACTATATCCACCTCGACGTGATGGATGGGCGCTTCGTGCCCAACCTCAGCTTTGGCCCGCTGGTCGTGTCCGCCGTGCGCGCCGCCACGCAGCTGCCGCTCGACGTCCACCTGATGATCGAGGAGCCGGAACGCTACGTCGAGGCCTTTGTGCAAGCGGGCGCCGATTCGCTGACCGTACACGTCGAGGCGTCACTGCACCTGCATCGCACGGTGCAGCAGATCACGGACCTGGGCTGCCGCGCCGGCGTCGCACTCAACCCGTCCACGCCCATCGAGGCCGTGCGTGAGATATTGCCCTTTGTGGATATGATCTTGGTGATGAGCGTGAACCCGGGCTTTGGTGCGCAGCGCTTTATCGAGACGAGCACCAGCAAGCTGCGCCGCATGCGCCAGCTGCAAGCGGACCTCAACCCGATTTGCGAATTGGAAGTGGACGGGGGCATCTACACCCGCAACATCGACGACGTCGTGCGCAGCGGCGCCAATGTCATCGTCACGGGGTCGGCGGTCTTCAATGATACAGGGACGGTCCAGGAGAACATCGCAGCGCTGCGCGCCGCCGCCGCCCGCGCCCGCTGGCAACAGGCCTAGCTGTTAGGCTAGGTGAACAGCAGCACGACCACGGCGATAAAGGGCAGCACAAAGAGCATACTATCCAGCCGGTCGAGGATGCCGCCGTGACCGGGCATGAAATGGCCGCTATCCTTGACGCCGGCCTGGCGTTTGACCATGCTCATCGCCAGGTCGCCCAGCAGCGCCAACACGCCGCACGCCGTGCCAAACAAGGCGGCCTGCCACCACAAGTTAGGCAGCGGCGTAAGCCACACCACCGCCACGCTGCTGAGGGTGGCGCCAACCCAGCCGCCGACAGTCCCTTCCCAGCTCTTTTTGGGGCTAAGGCGGGGGGATAGTTTATGCTGTCCCCAGGTCACGCCCACGAAATAGGCCATCGAGTCGTTGATCCACACCACAGCCAGGCCGTACACCAGCCACCACAGCCCTTCCGGCGACTGACGCAAGATCAGCGTCTGCCCGGTGGCAACGCCCAGATAGATGGCGACCATGCTGGTGGACATCCACGCTCCGGCGGGGTTTTCTTGGTTGCGCAGCGCCGCGGTCAGGCTGACGATCAGGCCGAGCATCAGCACAGCCGCCAGCGGAAAGAGGTCGGGGTCCCAACCATAGGCCACGAAGGCGGTGATCCACGCCAGCCCCACCCACAGATTGGGGTGAAAGCCCGCGACGCCCAGGATGTTGTAGAATTCCAGCCCGGCCACAATCGCCACGGCCAAGAAGAGCAGCGCACACCAAATGCCGCCCAGCCAGATCGGGATGACAGCCAGCGGCAGCGCAATGAGGGCGGCCAGGACGCGTGTTTTCATGGCAAACGCCAGGGGCGACGGGTCAACTTGGGGGTCAGCTTTGGAGCACGCGGCCGAAGCGGCGTTCGCGTGCGGCGAACTCGAGCAGGGCCTTGTGCAGCTCCGCCTCGTCGAAATCGGGCCAGTAGGTGGGGGTGGTATAGTATTCGGCGTAGGCCGCCTGCCAGATCAAGAAGTTGCTGAGGCGCCATTCGCCGCCGGTGCGGATGATCAGGTCCGGGTCGGGCAGGTCACAGGTATAGAGGTAGCGGCTGAACAACTCCTCGCTCAACTCGTTGGGGTCCAGGCCGTCGGCCATCACGTGGCGCACGGCGTCCAGGATCTCGGCGCGGCCGCCATAGTTGAAGGCCACGTTGAGGATGATGCGGTCGTTGTGTTCCGTCACTTCCAGCGCGTGGCGGATCTGGTCTTGCAGCTCCGGGCTGATGCCGGCTAGGCGACCGCTGTGGCGAATCTGCACGCCCTTTTCGTCCAGCTCACGCAACTGGCGGCGGATGGTGAGGCCCAGCAGACGCATCAGGCCGCGCACCTCGTCGGGGGGGCGGCTCCAGTTCTCGGTCGAGAAGGCATAGATCGTGAGCACCTTGATGCCATGCTCGACGCTGCTTTCCAAGATGCGCCGGATGTTATCGACGCCGGCCTGGTGCCCGAGCAGACGGGGCAGCCCGCGCTGCGTCGCCCAGCGTCCGTTGCCGTCCATGATGATGCCGACGTGATAGGGCGCCGCGCCTGCGCCGCCTGTCTCGCTCACGCCCTTTTCGGTGCCTGGGTCACTCATAATTGATCCTTCTCGCCGCCTACAGCCGTAGCGCAAACCTCGTCACAGCCCTGCCCGCTAGGGGCGGCGATACGAAAAAAGGGTGAGCTATCTCACCCACCCCCTGCCGGCGCAAAATCGCCCTCTTGTGGCAGCCACGCGGCAAGACGCCAACCCGACTGCGCCTCCAGCCGCATCCATCACTAAGCAGCCTGCCAAGAAACCAAACGCAGCTGACCGTCCGGGTGCGCGCAGCCCTAGAGGGTCATGATCTCCTCGTCCTTCTCCTGCGCGATCTCGTCGACGCGCTTGGTGAAGTCGTTGGTCTTTTCCTGAACGCGGTCTTGGGAACGATGCAGGTCGTCTTCGGAGATAATACTTTCCTTCTCCAACTCACGCAAGTCGTGGATGGCGTCCCGCCGGATGTTGCGCACCGCCACTCGAGCCTCTTCGGCGCGCCGCGCCACCTGCTTGGTTAGCTCACGACGGCGGTCTTCGGTCAGGGCGGGGATCATCAGCCGGATCTGTTGGCCGTCGCTGTTAGGCGTCAGGCCAATGTCCGACTTGGCAATCGCCTTGGAGATGGCGCCGATGTCGGACGGGCTGTAGGGCCGGATGAGCAAAACCTGCGCTTCGGGGACCGAGATGGCGGCGAGTTGCTGCAGAGGGGTGGGCATGTTGTAGTAGTCCACCACCAGGCGCTCCACCAAAGCCGGCGAGGCGCGGCCGGTGCGGATGGCGCGCAAGTCGGCGTGCAGCGACTCAATGGCCTTTTCCATGCGGTCAACGGCGTCGGACAGTACATCTTCAATCATGGCGTTTCCTCCTGGCAGCTATCTCCTGGCAGCTATGTCGTGCCGGCCCGTGACGGCGAAGCCGCGCATGTGGACTCTACGTAGGGTTCCCTGCCCCACTATTGTATCAAAGTCCGGGCCGCGACAAAAACGAGGCTGCGCGCCGGCAAGGCCTGGCGCGCAGGTGCAATCGTGTGAGCACGCACGCTAGGTGGAAATGAACGTGCCGATCTGTTCACCGGTGACAACCTTTTGCAGCGAGCCTTCCTGCCACAGGTTGATCACATGCACCGGCAAGTCGTTGTCCATGCACATCGCCATGGCTGTGCTGTCCATGATGCCGACGCGCATATTGAGAGCGTCGATATAGGTCAGGCGCTCGAAGGGGCGCGCGTCGGCGTTGAGCTTGGGGTCGCTGTCATACACGGCATCCACTTTGGTCGCCTTGATCAGCGCCTCGGCGTCGATCTCCATGGCACGCAGCGAAGCCGCCGTGTCGGTGGTGAAATAGGGGTTGCCCGTGCCCGCGCCGAAAATAACCACGCGCCCCTTTTCCAGGTGACGCACGGCGCGACGCTGGATGTACGGTTCTGCCACGGCGCGCACTTCGATGCCGGTGAGGACGCGCGTGGGCACGCCCTGGCGTTCCAGCGCATCTTGCAGGGCCAGCGAGTTGATCACCGTGGCGAGCATGCCCATATGGTCGGCGGTGACGCGCTCCATGCCGTGGTCCAAGCCATGCTCTTTGCCGCGCCAAATGTTGCCGCCGCCGATAACGATCGCCATCTGCACGCCCATATTGAGCACCTGGACGACCTTCTGCGCCAGGTCTTCGGCCTGGCTGGGGTTGATGCCGAAGCCGCCTTCGCCGGCTAGGGCCTCACCGCCCAGCTTGAGCAAAATGCGTCGATATCGTAGTTCAGCCATTCGCCTGCTCCTGTTCTATGCGCAACTGCTCTGTGCGCAACCGCTCGATACGCCCGCGCACGCCGGACCGTGACAAACAGATGCCCAGCCGGCGCCGGCTGGGCATCGTGCCCTGTCTCTATTCGCCCTCGCCTACTTCTATGCGAGAAAAGCGTCCGATGCGAATATTCTCGCCCAAGGCGGCTACGCTCGCAATGATCAGGTCTTGCACCGAGCGGTCGGAGTCCTTGATAAAGGACTGCTCGAGCAGGCAGACATCGCCGAACCATTTGTCCAGCTTGCCCTCGACGATCTTGTCGACGATCTGCTCGGGCTTGCCGCTGTCCGCCATCTGTCCGCGATAGACGTTCTTCTCGCCGGCGATCAACTCGGCGGGAACTTGCTCGCGTGAGACGAACATGGGGCGCGACGCCACGACCTGCATCGCCAGGTCCTTGGCCAGTTGCTGGAACTGCTCGGTGCGCGCCACGAAGTCGGACTCACAGTTGACTTCGACCATGCCGACCACTTTGGAACCCGGGTGAACATACACGCCGACGATGCCTTCATTGGTCGTGCGGCTGGACTTCTTAGCCGCCGTGGACAGCCCCTTGATGCGCAGATGCTCGACCGCGACCTCGAAGTCGCCATCGGCCTCGGACAGCGCCTTCTTACAGTCCAACACGCCGGCGCCGGTCGCCTCGCGCAACTCCTTCACCATTTGTGCTGTGATTTCAGCCATTTGTTTTTCCCCAACCTTTTTGCAATAGGTGCGGGTGACAGGGGTCGCCCGCAAGAATTTCGTGATTGCGCCAGGCGCGCGTCTAGCCACGCGCCTGGCGCTGCGGCCGCGTGCGCGGCCCTAGCACACGCTAGGCCGGCGCGTCCGCCGACTCTTCTTCGTCCTCGGCGGCGACACTCTCGGCGGCGACACTCTCGGCGGCGTCGCTCTCATCGCTTGACGCTGCAAAGTTGGCGTAGTCTTCGTCCACATCCTCTTCGTCGCCGGCCTCGGCGTCATCGGCCGTGTCGTCGTAGTCGGCGTAGGCATCTTCGTTGTCTTCTTCATCGTCGTCTTCGTCGTCCACAACCTGCAACTTCGCCAACGTGCTCGGCCCCAGATATTGCTCCATCTCGGCCAGCTCGCGGTCGGTGACCTGGCCGGTGTCGGCCATTTCCACCTCGCGCACGCGCATGCCCTCTTCCGCGGCATTGGCAATCAGCGAGACGATCAGCTTGACGGCGCGAATGGCGTCGT
>JBBSBO010000065.1:0-8589 GCA_038251215.1 Caldilineales bacterium | reverse complement strand
CTACATCATCAAGTGCGAGCAAGTGATCAAGGACGCGCAGTCGGGCGAAGTGACGGAGCTGCGCTGCACCTACGACCCCACCACGCAGGGCGGCGCCGCGCCGCAGGGGCGCAAGGTGCGCGGGGCCATTCACTGGGTATCGGCGCAACACGCCTTGCCGGCGGAGGTGCGGCTGTATGACCGCCTCTTCCTCAAGCCCAACCCGGACGACGTGGAGGAGGGCAAGAGCTTCAAGGACTATATCAACCCGGATTCGATGGAAGTGGTGATGGAGGCGCGCGTCGAGCCGAGCGTGGGCGACGACCCGGCGGGGTCGCGCTATCAGTTCGAGCGGCTGGGCTATTTCATCAGCGATATCGAGGACTGCGCGCCGGGGCGGCTGGTGTATAACCGCGTCATCACACTGCGCGATTCGTGGGCCAAGCAGACGGCGGCGGAGCAGGAACCGGCGCCAAGCGAGGCGCGACCCGCGCAGAAAGCGGGCGCGGCGGTCAAGAACGGCGCCGCGCAGGACGCCGAGGCGGAAAGCCGCCGCCCGCGCACGGACCCGCGCGCCGAGCTGCGGGCGAGCGTGCCCGAACTGGCGGCGCGGCTGGCGCGCTATACGGATGAGCTGGAGCTACCCTTCGAGGATGCCGATGTCCTCACCGGTGACTTGGCGCTGGCGCGCTTCTTCGAGGATGCGCTGGCGGCCTATCACGCGCCGCGGGCGGTGGCGAATTGGGTGACCAACGAGGTGCTGCGCGAGTTGAAGGACAGCGAGATCGACCAACTGCCCTTTGGCGGCGGCGCGGTGGGCCGGCTGGTGCAGTTGATCGACGAGGGGACGATCTCGGCGACAATGGGCAAAGAAGTCTTTGCGGCTATGTTGGCGGGCGAGGGCGCGCCGGAGCAGATCGTGCGGGCGCGTGGGCTGGAGCAGATCGGCGACGCCGATCACCTGGCGCCGATTGTCGCCGAGGTGGTGGCGGCGAATGCCGAGAAGGCCGAGCAATATCGCGCGGGAAAGACCGGGCTGCTGGGCTTCTTCATGGGCCAGGTAATGCGCGCCACGCAGGGCAAGGCCAACCCGCAGCTGGTGCAGACGTTGGTCGAACGTGAGCTGAGTTAGGGGCGGGGTCGATGCGAATGTGAGACAGTGACAGCGCCGGGCACGCAGCCTGGCGCTGTTGTTTGCCGGGCGGGCGGTTGTGGCCAACGAGTCTGGACGCAGAGTTGGAGGCAGAGGATGGATGTCGCCAAGGTCGGGACGTCTTTGCCGCGAAAACTTGAAATCTACATTATATCGGGCGGGGTGGGGGCCAGCGCTGAGTTGTTGACGCAGACGGTGCTGGCGCAGTTCCCGGACGCGCGCGCGGCGGTGAAAATCTTCGCGCACGTACATGAGCCGCGCGAGGTGGACGCGCTGGTGCAGGCCGCGGCAGATGTGGGCGCGCTGGTCGTGCATACCCTGGCGATCGGCGCTGTGCGCCGGCATCTGGCCCAGGAGGCGGCGCGGCGCGGCGTCACCGCGGTGGACCTGATGGGGCCGCTGATGGACGCGCTGGCAGCGGGACTGGGCCGGAAGCCGGTGGGCGAGCCGGGCCTCTATCGCAAGCTGTATGGCCAGTATTTCCGCCGCGTGGAGGCGATTGAGTTCACCGTGGCGCACGACGACGGTCAGCGCGGCGAGGAGGTGGGCCAGGCCGAGATCGTGCTGATCGGCGTGTCGCGCGTGGGTAAGACGCCGCTGAGCATGTATCTGGCGATGCAGGGCTGGAAGGTCGCCAACTTGCCCTTTGTGCCCGGCGTGACGTTGCCCGCGGCGCTGTGGCGCGTGGACCGGCGGCGCGTGGTGGGGCTGACCATCGAGCCGCCGCAGCTTGCGATCCATCGCCGTCACCGCGAGCAGCGACTGGGCGTGGCCGCGGATTCCTATGTGGACCGCAGCCGCATCGCGGCGGAACTGCAAGAGGCGAACCGCCTGTTTGCCCGTTACGGGCTGCCAGTGGTGGATACAACAGACAAGCCCATCGAGTCCAGTGGGGCCGAGATCATCGTGGCGGTGACGCACCGACTCAGCCAAATGAAGGAGGAGCCGCTGGAGCATTAGCGTTTGACGGCCCTGCGCCTCTGGCCTAGAATACAGGTGAGCAGCGGGCCGGTTTTGGGGCCGGCGTCCACGACGCAGCGCAATCCAGTTTCACCCAACAGCATTTCATCCAACATCATTTACCCAACATCATCATACGGGAACGGAACTGCATCGGTGGAGAAATATCTGTTCATCGCCCTGGGCGCGGCCGCGGGGGCGAACGCGCGCTACCTGGTCGGCGTGTGGGCGGGCGTTCGCTTCGGCGCTTCGTTTCCGCTGGGGACCCTGGCGGTCAATGCGACAGGCAGCCTGGTGCTGGGCATTTTGGCCGCGGCAGCGGGCAGCCGGCTGGCGATTTCGCCGGAACTGCGCTTGCTGCTGGCGGTGGGTTTTCTCGGTTCGTATACCACGTTTTCGTCCTTCACCGTGGAGAGTTTGGCGTTGTTGGAAGGCGGACGCGCCGGCGCGGCTGCGATTAACATCGCCGGCAACAATTTGCTGGGGTTGGGCGCCGCCGCCCTGGGTTTCTATCTTGCCCGTGCTTGGTTAGCGTAGGAGCGAGAGGACATGCCACACGAAGAGAACGCGCAATTGGTGACGATTTATCTGGGCGAAGAGGCGAAGCATCACGGCAAGCCGGCCTATATGGCGATCCTGGAAATGTTGCGGCAGGAAGGCGCTATCGGGGCCACAGCCACACGCGGGCTGGCGGGCTTCGGCGCGCAAAGCCGCATCCATACGGCGGGCATCGAGGCGCTCTCGGTGGATTTGCCGCTGCGCATCGACTGGGTGGATTCGCCGGCACAGGTGCAGCGGCTCTTGCCCGGGCTGAAGCGCATGGTAGATCACGGCATGATCACCGTGCAGGAGGTGGCCGTGGTGCATCTGGTGGCGGGGCGCTACGGCGACGTATTGCAGCGGCCCGTGGCGGAAATCATGCAGCGCGACGTGATCACCGTCAAGCCGGAGACGCGCCTGTCCGAGGCCGTGGCGCTGCTGATGCACAAGGGATTCCGCAGCCTGCCCGTGATCGACGAGGGCGGCTGTGTGATGGGGATCGTGACGGACGGCGACTTGCTGCGCAACACGAGCTTACCCATCCGCCTGGGCTTACAGCCGATCTTGACGCGGGAGCAAATTCAGACCGACATCCGCGAATTACAGGCGCAGGGGCGAACGGTCGGCGAGATCATGACGATGCCGGTGGTGACCGTGCGCGGTACGGACACGGTGCGCGCTGCGGGCGCGCTGATGGCGCAGCACGATCTCAAGCGCCTGCCGGTGGTCGACCGCGCCGGTCATCTCGTGGGCATCGTCAGCCGTGTGGATATTTTGCGCGAGATGAACGCCAACGTGTCATTGGCGACGGTCCACGAGACGCTGCCCGCCGGGCATACGGTCGCCGAGTTGATGAATACCGACGCGCCGTCGGTGCTGCCGCGGGCCAGTTTGGCCGAGATCGTGGAGGCGCTGGAGCAAAGCCGGCAGCAGCGCGTGGTGGTCGTGAACGAGGGCGGGCAGGTGATCGGCGTCATCACCGATGGTGACCTCTTGCGGCGCAGCATGTACGGCAAGAACCCGAACTTGCGCGAGCGACTGCGCGGGCTGATCACGGGCAAGAGTGTGGAGCCGTTCGATTTGCCGGAGGGGAAAGAGAGCGCCGCTGACCTGATGACGACGCCTGCGGTGACGATCCCGCTCGACGCGCCCCTAAGCGAAGCGCTGCGCGTCATGCTTGTACACAAGCTGAAGCGGCTGCCCGTGGTCGACGGCGAGCGCCGGCTGTTGGGCGTATTAGGACGCGCCAGCGTGCTGCGCGGGCTGATGGATGACCCAGGGATGCCGCGCCCGCCTCAGTCCGCGGGCGAAAAGCGCAGCTCGCCGCCCGCGCCATAGACCTGCGCGGCGTCGACCGGCGGCCCGATCAGCACCGCGGCGGGCGCGATCAGATTGGCCTGCTCTGCCGCGGAGGCGGGCAGAGCGCCGGTTGCGCCGATAAAGGCATGGCTCCAGCGGAAGCGGCCGCGCAGGTCGGTCTGCACGCCCAGTTGTTGGAGCGCGTCGACGGCCTCGGCTTGCAGGCTGTAGGAGGCTTCGTCGGCGACGGCGCCTGCGATCACCGTGCCGGCGGGCCACTGTTGCAGCCAGGCGGCGAGGTCGTGTGAAGCCTGCGGCATCGCGTGCGTGTCAAAGGCCGCGGCGGCGAGCAGGTCGCCGGCGGGGGTGAGCGCTGCCAGGTTGTAGCCGCGCGTGTTGGGCGCTACGTCAATCCCATTTACATAAATATGCGCGAAATTGCCGACCTCCTCGCCCGCACTGCGCACGGAGAGGGCGGAGCCTGGCTCCAGCGCGAAGAGGGGAAACGGGTCGTCGCGCCAGGTGAGGGCGAGCGTGTCCACCAGTTCGCCGGCAATGCTGGGGGGGATGATGATCTCCGCCCAGGTGCGCCCGGCGTCGTCCACGCGCAGAGCGGGCGCAGCGAGGTCGTCACGGCCGTTGAGCGTTAGGCTGGGGGGCGTGGCAGCGCCCTTTGCAAGCTCCAGTTGCAGTAGACCGCCGCGGTCGGGAACGTCCAGCAGCAGCTGGGAGACGGGGTGCGTGGCGTAGCGCAGCGGATCGTCGGGCGCTTCCAATGCTGACCAACCGGAGCCAAGATAGAGCCTGCCCGCGGGCGAGGACAGGTCAGCCTGCCAGGCCGCCGGGGCGGCGTCGGCGCGCACCTGGTAGAGGCGGATCTCGGCGGGCGCGCCGCTCCAGTCCGGCCCTTGCCAGGTGTCGATCAACTCGACGGGCAGCGCCTCTTGCACGAAACGCAGGAGCAGCTCCGGTGACTTGTCCACATGTACGACCACATACTTCACGCCCAGGAAGGCGAGTATGCGCGGGGCAAGCGGGCGGTTGCGCGCCACTAGGTCGGCAAAGTTCGGGCCGACGACGGCGGCGATGTGTGCGCGGTCGGCGTTCATCAGCGCGATCAGGTCGCCGATCAGAGGGGCTTCCGTAAAGTATTGGAACTTGTAGGCGGGGTTGCGGCTGGTGTTGCCGCCCAGCCGGGGCTTGCCGTGCGCCGTCTGATACCATTGCTGCATCATGATCAGCACGTCGGACTTGCCGAGGATGCGCGCGCCGTTGCGCCAGCCGGTGGGTAGCTCGAGTACGGCGAAGTCGCCGGGGTCGGCGGCGATGCGCCGGTAGACGGCGGGCGCCCGCAGGTCATTGAGCGGCAGGGGCGTGGAGAGATGCTCAAAGGCAAACAGCGCGGCGATGGCGAGCGTCACGAAGGCGACGAGTCTGTGCGTCGACTGCGCGCGGCGCGCACGGGCCGCCATCAGGCCGTGCAGCAGGAGATGCAGCGCGTAGACGCTGAGGGCGGCCGCGGCGAGGAGCAGCATCACGCTGTAGCGGCTGGGGTAGCGGTTGCCGCTGAAGAAGGGCAGGCGGCTGATTAGGGCGAAGGGGCCGGGGATAGGCAGGTCGTGGCCCGTCCAGCGCAGGTGCGGGCCGAGCGTGAGCGCCCAGAAGAAGGCGGCGGCGAGCAGCCAGAACCAGGCGAGCGGGCGCGCCGTCGCAAGCAGGCGACGCCGGTAGCGCAGGCCTCCCAAGGCAAGCAGGAGCAAGCTGTAGCCGAGGTAGATATGCTGGCCCTTGTCATTGGGGAAGGGCAGGCCGGCAGTCCACGCGCCGAAGAGCGGGTGCAGGCGCGTGGGCGCGAGGTAGCCCATCAGGTCGGCGCTGAAGATGTCGGCGAAGCCGCCGCCGCCGGCGAAGATGTCGCCCTCGGCGAGCATGTCGGGCAGCATGGCGGCGAGGAAGGGCGCGAGGCCCGCCACAAAAACGAGCGCGGCGATGGAGAGTCCGAGCGCAAAGGCGCGGTAGCTTGCCGGCGACGTGGCGGCGTCGGTTTGTTCGGCTTGCGGCGTCGTCGTACGGACGGCGATCCACCAGAGGCAATAGAGCGCCCAGAAGACGAGCAGGAACGAAGCATAGGTCAGTTCGGACCAGGCTTGCAAGACCATAAAGAGGCCCGCCATGGCGCCATTGGCTGCGGCGCGGCGCGGCGAGCGGCTGTCGCCCAGGCGTAGGATGTAGAAGGCGGCGAAGGGGAGCCAGTGGCTGGAGGCAATGTTGAATTGGCCCAGGGCGGCGTAGAAGAGTTTGGCGGAGGCAAAGGCGTAGATCAGCCCCGCCAGGAGCGCGGGCGCCGCGCCGAGCAGGTCAACGCGTCCGGCGGCAGGCGCCCCGCCTAGCTTGCCCTGAATATACAGGCCGAGCAGGAACATGCCATAGGCGCCCAGCACAAAGGTCGAGAGCAGGATGAGGTTGTTGGCGAGCACCAAGCTCAGGGCGCTTTGCAGCGGGACGCTTTGCAGGCCATTGAGCGGGGTGAGGGTGTAGAAGGCCAGGTTGATGCGGACGGGGTGGAACATCCAGCCGGCATCAAAGATGTGGACGTTGAGTTGATCGACGAGCCGCGCCTTGAGCCACCACAGGTTCCAGGCGAGCGAGGGGTCGTCGATGCCGTCGCCGGGGACGTGAGTCGTCAGGCGCGTTAGGAGCGGCCAAGTGAGGAGCAGGGCCGCGGCCGTATAGAGGCCGAGGGCGGCGAGGTGGCGTGTGGCGGTTGGCGCGAGTCGCCGGCGGCGCGGGGGCATCGAGCGCGGCTATCGAGCGCGCCTAGGGCGCGGTCGTTGGCGCAGGAGTTGGCGCGGGCGTAGGCGTCTCACTGCCGGGCGGAGGCGGCAACATGGGCGACTGCAAGACCTGGCTCAGACGCACCTTAGCGATTACGGCTAGCTGCGGGTTGTTCGGTTCGGCGAGCGTAAAGGTCTTATCGAACATCTCGATGGCGGTCTGGGCGTCGCCGCGCATCTCCGCCACGCCGCCGAGGAGCAGGTAGGCTTGCGGCTCCTGCGGGTCGAGGGAGACGGCCTGTTGGCCTGCGACTTCGGCGCCGTCGACGTCGCCCGCCTGATAGCGCGTGTTGCCCAGGATTACCCAGAAGAGGGCGTCGCTGCCCGTAAAGTCGGCTTGCGCAGTTTGTAGCGCGGCGGCGGCTTCCTCGCTGCGGCCCAGGTGTTCCAGCAGCACGGTGCGCCAGATCAGCAGCTCGGCTTCATGCGGCAGTTGCACGAGGGTTTCGTCGGTGAGGGCGAGCGCATCCTCCCAGCGGTCCTGCTGGATCAACTGGCTGATGTTGGACGTAGCGTCGACCATCATCACCGCCGCGGGGTCGGGTGGGAAGAGCGTGTTGACGACGAAGTAGAGGATGGCGACGACGCCGACGATAGCTAGCAAGGTGGTGACAAAGCGTAAAGCGCCTTTGCGCCGGCGCTGCCCGATATAGCTGTCCAGGCGCCACCACATGCCCTCGGCGGGCGGATGCTTGGCGCGCAGCGCGGCGAAGCCGCCGGCGGCCGCGGCGGCGGCCGCGATATTATCCGGGCGCGACATCAGCCGGCTGAGCAGGCCCTGCCAGCGTCCCTCCTCCGAGCGCATGTCGATCTCCTCATCGGAGAAGGCGGTGAGCATCTGCTGGATGCTGTCGAGCAGAACGAGCAGCGCCTCGACGCTGGTGCGGTCGACGGTAACGATCAGGCGTTCGGCCTGGTCCAGCGCCTCGCGCAGTTGGTTGGGCGCGGTATTGGTGTGAGATTCTATATCATGTGCCATGCTGGTTCCATCATTTCTGGGGCCATCATCTATTGGAAGGGGGGCTGTGGACCGCGGCCCGTTGCGGCTCAGTGGCGGATCTCAGTGGCGGATGTCAGTCGTCGTCGCTGCTGTCTTGATCCTGCAGGGCGAACTCGCCCTCCTCGACGTCAAAGCGCCCGTTCATGCCGGTGTGGTCGGCTGCCAGTTCTTCTTCGCGCTGAATTTCGCGGAAGACGCGGTTGAGGCCGGACTTGATCTGGCTTTCGATCTTGGCTTTGCGTTCGGGCGGAACCGAGAACCACTCGACCATTTCGCCCACCAGGCCGCTCTTGGTTTCGTTCTTGTTCTTGCCCGCCAGGTAATAATCGCGCACGCGGCCGCGCATGAAGCGGATATATTCTTCGATGCGATAGGTGGCGTCGGCGTCACAGATGGGGCCGTGGCCCGGCACCAGGTATTCGGCGTCCAGTTGGCGGATGAGTTCCAGCGCGTTGAGCCATTCGACGGTGTTGCCCTGCGCCATGTACGGATGCTGATCCACCCACAGGATATCGCCGACGAAGCAAATGCTCTCTTCGGGCAGCCAGACGAGGCTGGTGGCGGGCGTGTGTCCGCCGACGTAGATTAACTCGAGCTTGCGGTTGCCGTAGAGCAGGGTGGCGCGATTGGTGAAGGTGATGTGCGGCGGGATGATCTCGATGTTGTTGAGCTGCGCTTGAATTTCCGGCTCGCGCTTGAAGCTGTTGCGCACGCGCTCCTTGAAATTTTCGGTGTAGCCGGACATCTCTTTGTGGGCGCGCTCTTGGGCGATGACCGTGACGGGCATGAAGTACTGGTTGCCCAGGGCATGGCCGCGGTGGTGG
>JBBSBO010000064.1:0-8614 GCA_038251215.1 Caldilineales bacterium | reverse complement strand
TGGGGTCGGGCAGCCCATAGACGCAGGTGACGGCATAGCCCACCAGCCGCCCCAACTCGGGGTACATGCAGCGGATGCTCGTGTCGGTGTACCAGTTCTCGGTCCAGGGGTTATACAGCCCCAGGCACAGCGGGTCGGTGGGATAGGTCGCCACGATGTTGGTGATGGACGGCGTGTCGAAATTCTTCAGTTCTTCCAGCATTTCCTTCACGGACATTTTGGTGGTAGAGCCTTGCTTCTCGGACTTTGCCATGCTTGCCTCTTTTCCGGATGGATCGTGCGTGATCTAGTTTGAAGTATGTGATGCGTCATGCGTGTTGCGTCATGCGTCATGCGCGACGTGTGACGCATGACGTGTGACGTGTGACTCGTGGAGAAAGTATTGTTCACTCGATCGGCGGAAAGCCGTGTTGATCGCGGTGAATCTGCGAATCGAAGCGCTGCGTGGTTTTGAACCACTCGTAGCGTCCGTCGGACGCTTCTTCGTAGACCGATGCCGCCAGCTCTGTCTGCTCGGCTTCCGTCATGGGCGTGAAGTTGCGCGCGATCGACACGTCCTGTTGCAAGTCCTCCAGCGAGGTCATGCCGCACACCAAGACGCTGATGTCTTGCGAGAGCGCATAGCGGCGGCATTGCTCGGCCGTCAGGCCCAGCTCCGTAATCAACTGCCCTCTGCCCCCCAGGCTTTTCATGCCGATGGCGCCAATCCGGCGGCGCGCCAGCTCCGGCAGTACATTGTTCTGGAAGCTGCGGTAATTGGCGTCGAGGACGTTGACGGGCAGTTGGCAGGTGTCCCACTCGAAGTCCTGCGCTAGCATTGCTTGGTGGATGTGATAGCTCTTGTGGCCCGTAAAGCCGATGAAGCGGATCTTGCCGGCCTGCTGCGCGGCGAGGGCGGCCTCCAGCGCGCCGTCTGCGCGGCAGATCCAATCCGGGTCGTTATCGTAGTTGATCTCGTGGAACTGCCAGACGTCGATCACGTCGGTCTGCAGCCGGCGGAGGCTGTCGTGCAACTGGGCTTCGGCTGTCTGGCGGTCGCGCCCACAGACTTTCGTCATCAGCGTCACGGCGTCGCGACGACCTTGCAGCGCCAAGCCCATGCGGCGCTCGGATTCGCCGTCGTGGTACTCCCAGGCGTTGTCCATAAAGGTGACGCCAGCGTCGATGGCGGCGTGGACCAAGCGCACCGCCGCCTGTTCGTCCAGGGCAGGGCGCACGAGGTGGCCTCCGCCCAGCCCAATGATGGAGACTTTTACCCCGGTTTTGCCCAGCTCGCGGACCGGCAAGCCGCCGGCATTGCGCTCGATTGTTTGCAACATAAATCCCATTCTCCTACGCGTTCGTGCCTTTGCGGTCCGTATGGCTCTGTAGATTAGCGCTCGCGTATCTTCCCTCATTTTAGCATAGGCGCATGGGCTGCGGCTATTGACCATCCGCGCTAAGAAATTGGGGGTTGACCTCGAACAAATGTTCTGATATGCTGTGCGTACGGTTCTCTACTCATTGCTGTTGACGACGGACAAGGCCAACACCGCGCCCGAACCGTGCGAGTCTATTGCGCAAGCACCAACACACAGCAAGGAGAGAAGCATGAACGCACTCAACTGGTTTGAAATCCCCGTCGGCGACATCCAGCGCGCCACCAAGTTCTACAACACCGTCTTGGGCGCAGACATGCAGCCTATGCAGATGGGCGGCAGCTGGATGACGATGCTGCCCTCCGCCGGAGACGGCGTAGGCGGCGCGCTGACACAGGCGGACGGCTTTGCCCCCAGCCGCAACGGCACGATCGTCTACCTCAACGGCGGCGGCGACCTCAGCGTCATGCTCGCCCGCGTGGAGAAAGCCGGCGGCAGCGTGCTGGAGCCGAAGACCGACATCGGCGACGGCATGGGCTTCTTCGCCATTTTCCTCGACACCGAGGGCAACAAGGTCGGCTTCCATTCCATGGGCTAACCATTTACGGCAGTTCGTCATTGCGCTATTTGCCCGCACCTTTCGCCCTGACCGGTCAGCGCCGCCCGCTCAGGATCAAAGCCAAGAGCGCCGCTTGTGCCGAAGCGGCGCTCTTGGCTTTTTCGCCGGCCCTGGCCGTGCGCGCAAGACCCTGCCAGATTACAGACCGCTCCCCTGCTTGGCGCGATAATACTTCTATCAGGCGACATCCTGCCGGCGCTGCGGGCGCATCACGCATACATTGCAACAGAGGAGCATGGAGAACATGGAACTCAAAGACATCGGCGACCCCAAATACATCGCACTCGAAACCTTCCGCAAGAGCGGCGAAGGCGTGATCACGCCCGTGTGGGCGGTGGCGGAAAGCGGCAAGCTGTATGTGTGGACGGGACTGAATAGCTGGAAGGTGAAGCGTATGCGCGCCAACCCGCGCGTGCGCCTGGCGGCCAGCGACGTGCGCGGCAACCCCGAGAGCGACTGGGTAGAGGCACACGCCGTCATCCTGGATACGCCGGATGAAATCGAGAAGCAGCACAAGCGCCTCACGTCCAAGTACGGCCTGATGGCCCACGCCATGAACTTCCTCGCCCGCTTCCGCGGCGACGCCGCGGACCACGTGTCCGTGGAGATCAGCCCCGCCTAATCTCGCCTGCATCGCTGCATGACCAAGCTTCTGACCCACGGCAGGGGCTTTTTGGTTCTCGGCGCGCTCTGCGGTAGATGCTGTTCTTGCTGTTGCTTTCCTTTGCGTCCTTTGCGGTTTGCCTTTTTTTCTCTGCCTGAAAAGCCCCCATGAAATCGCGCCGTGACTTGCTTGACAAGCGTGCCATGCGGCGCGATACTATCACTAGACCGACCGTCGGTCTAGTTAGTAAAAAGAAGGCAACGCATGGCAAGAACCGTCAAAGATCCCGAGGTGCGGCGCAACGAAATCCTCGACGCCGCGCAGCAGCTCTTCACGCTCAAGGGCTATGACCAGACCTCCGTGCAGGATATACTGGATGCCGTGGGCATCTCCAAAGGCGCCTTCTACCATTACTTCATCTCTAAAGAAGAGCTGCTCGACTGCCTGGTGACGCGCATGGTGGCGCAGACGATGCTCGCAGCCCAGCCTATCCTCGACGACCAGTCGCTCGACGCCGCCGAGAAAATGGAGACTCTCTTCAACTTTTTCGGGCAGCTGAAGACGTCCAACCGCCGCTTCTTTATGGATCTGGCGCGCGTGGTCTATCGCGACGAGAACGCCGTCTACCGCCAAAAAGTCATGGCGGAAAACATCAAGTGGATGGCCCCCCTCGTCAGCGACATTATCCGGCAGGGCGTCGAGCAGGGCGTCTTTGACACGCAGTATGTCGATCAGATGGGCGAAATCCTGATGAAGCTCTTGCAGTCGCTGTCGGAATCGCTGGTCGTGCTCCTCTTGGCCGATCCCATCCCCGAGGATGCTCTCGTGCGGTTTGAGCGCATCGTACTCGCTCACGAGTATGCCATCATGCGTCTGCTGGGCGCCGACCGCCCGCTCAGTTTTGTCACGATGGACACGGCTCGCGCGTGGCTGGCGGAGGCGCAGGCGGCCTAGCGCTTTGGCGCAACTCTTTGCCTTAACGCTTTGACTTGATTCTTTGTGGCGGCGAAGCCTCTCTTCGTCCAATCCGAACCCGCCCCCTTGAACCGAACCTTTTGCACCTGATGGAGGGTACTGCATGGGCAAATTAATCAAAATGGCCTGGCGCAATATGTGGCGCAATTGGCGGCGCACCGCCATCGCCGTGACGGCGATTGTGCTCGGCCTCATCTTGCTGCTCTTCTTGGATGGCGTCATCGCCGGCTCGGACCAGGCGATGTTCGGCAATGCCGTGCGCCTGTACGGCGGCAACATCCAGATCCACGCGCCGGGCTTCCTGGCGAAATCCACCCGGCTGCCCATGCTGCCCCTGGAGGACGCCGGCGCCGCCGTGCAGGCCGCACGGGCGCAGCCGCAGGTGACCTTCGCCTCTCAGCGCATCAACACCGGCGGCCTGGCGAGCAGCAGCGAAGGCGCCTTCCCCGTCACCATCACCGGCATCGTGCCCGGCGTGGAAGAGCCGTTCAGCGTGCAGGCCAAGAGCATCGCCGAAGGCCGCTTTCTGCTCGACGAGGACCTAGACGCCATCGTGATCGGCCGCGGTTTGGCCGACCTGCTCAACGCGGGCGTGGGCGACCGCATCACCCTGCTCGGCCGCGAGAAAAACGAGGTCATGCGCCAGCGCACCATGACCGTCGTCGGCATCTACGAAGTGGGCGTGACCGAGCTGGAGCAGAGCATGACCTTTATCACTTTGCCCGAGGCACAGGAACTCTACGGCCTGCGCGGCCAGGCGACGGAGGTGGCGCTCCTGCTCAACCAGGTGGGGCAAGAGGCGCCCGTGCTCGCCGCACTGCGCGCCCAGCTGCCCGGCTACGAAGTGGATTCGTGGGAAACGCTGCGGCCCGAGATACGCGAGACGATGGACAGCAAAAGCGTCATCACGACCTTCATCGGCTTTGTCGTGCTCTTCATCGCCAGCATCGGCGTGCTTAACCTGATGATGATGGCCGTCTTCGAGCGCACGCGCGAGATGGGCGTACTCGCCGCTCTGGGCATGAAGGGGCGCCAGATCATGCTCCTCTTCCTGCTCGAAGGCATGTTCATCGGCCTGGTGGGCGCGGTGATCGGCGGCGCGCTGGGCTTTGGCCTCAACTGGGCCGTGGCGCAGGTGGGCATCGACCTCGGCTACGCCGAAGGCGCGGGCGGCATGGTTGCGCTGCTGGGCGACCGTCTCTACCCCGCCTATTCGTGGGCGGTGGCGGTCAATCGCGGCCTGGCTGTGGTCCTGATCGCGGCGCTGGCCTCGCTCTACCCCGCCTGGCAAGCCACGCGCAAAGAGCCGGCGCAGGCTCTGCACCATATCTAACCGGAACTTGGCCGGCTGGAACTTAGCCGGCTGAACTTGAAAGGGATGCGTCATGGCATTGACAAAACTATGGACGATTGCCTATCGCGACCTGGGACGCAACCGGCGGCGCACCTTCTTCACGATGATGGCGGTGGCGGTGGGCCTGGCCCTGCTGTTTGTGCTCGAAGGCTTTATCGCCGGCATCGCCGACGACTCGCTGCAAAATACCATTCGCCTGCAAACCGGGCATGTGCAGGTGCGTTCGGCGGACTATGAAGAAAAGAAGGTGAGCCTGCTGTGGGCGGACCTGCTGGAAAACGCCGGCGACCTGGCGGCCCGCGCCGCGGCGCTGCCCGAAGTCCAGGCGGCCTCGCCGGAGCTGTGGGCGACGGTGATCCTCAACACCGTAGACGATTCCACGGGCCTGCGCCTCTACGGCATCGACCCCGCCTCGGCGATACACGACCCGATCCGCGAGTCCATCGTCGCCGGCGACTATCTGTCGCCCGATGACCGCAGCGGCATCCTGCTCGGCAAGCGCCTGGCGGACGACCTGGGCGTCGGCGTGGGGCAGAACGTCAACCTGACCGTGATCGACGCCAACGGGCAGCCGATCGAAGGTATCTACACGGTGCGCGGCCTCTTCACCACCGGCGCGCTGGCCTATGACGAAAGCTCGGCCTTTATGCCGCTGGACAAGGCGCAGGCCTTCACTGGCGTGGCGGACCGCGCCAGCGCCGTCGTCGTCATGCTCCACAGTGCGGATGACGCCGACGCCGTGGCGGCCGCGCTCGCCGGCCCGGGGCTGGCGGTGAAGACCTGGCAGGAGATGAACGCGCTGGCGATGCAGCTGTTCGACACCGCCACCGCCATGTATAAGGTGCTGGACGGCATCGTGATTGTGGTCGTGGCGGTGGTGATTGCCAATACGCTGCTCATGATCGTCTTCGAGCGCATCCGCGAGATGGGCATCCTGGCCGCGCTGGGCATGAAGGGATGGCAGATCGTCGTCATGTTCCTCTTGCAGGCCGCCACAATCGGCGTCTTCGGCATCCTGATCGGGGCTGTGCTCGGCCTGGCGGGCGTCTATTACCTGGCGACATCGGGCTACTACATCGGCGATATGGGAACCGCAGTGGAGGGTTTCGCCCTCGGCTCGACCATGTACGCCACCTTTGTACCGGGCACCTTCGTCGGCCTGTCGCTGGTGATGCTGGGCATCATCCTGCTGGCGGCGCTCTACCCCGCCTGGTTTGCGGCGCGGCTGGAGCCGGTCGACGCGCTCAAGGCGCAGTAGAGGCGAGAGGCGAGATGCGTCACTCGTCACCCGTCACGCATGACGCATCACCCATCACGCATGACCCATCACGCATGACGCATGACGCATCACGTGTGACGCAAGCCTATCCGCAATCTGTTTTGCGATAAATGCACCAAATTTCACGGATATTCGTCATCCTTTACGAGGATCAAACGGAGCATAGCCATGGAAGTAATCCATTTAGAAAACGCAGTCAAGACCTATCACATCGGCGAAGTGGAGACGCGCGCGCTCAACGGCGTCAGCCTGAGCATCGACGAAGGCGAATTCACCGCCCTGGTGGGGCCGTCCGGCTCGGGCAAGACCACCCTGCTGCAGCTGATCGGCTGCCTGGACCTGCCCGACAGCGGCGCGGTGCTGATCAACGGCGAAGACGTGACGCGCTTCAACCGCAATAAACGGGCGGACATGCGCCGCGGCGTGATCGGCTTTATCTTCCAGTTCTTCGCGCTGGTGCCGGTGCTCAGCGCCTACGAGAACGTGGAGCTGCCGCTGCTGCTCAACGGCCTCGACGCCAAGGAGCGCCGCACGCGCATCATGGAGATGCTGGACGCCGTCGGCCTGGCGGATCGCGCCCAGCATCGCCCCGACCAGATGAGCGGCGGGCAGCAGCAGCGCGTGGCGATCGCCCGCGCCCTGGCGCCTCGCCCGCTGATGGTCTTGGCCGACGAGCCGACCGCCAACCTCGACACCGCCAACGGCGAGCAGGCCATGGAGATCATGCAGCGCCTGAACCAGGAGACGGGCACAGCCTTCATCTTTGCCACGCATGACCCGCGCGTGATGGCCTACGCCCGCCGCATCGTCGAACTGCGCGACGGTCAAATCGTCAGCAACGGCCTGGCCCAGTAACGGCACAGCTAAGTGAGGAGAAGTGCGATGGCCCGCATAGGCACGCGGGGTTGCAGGGTAGAACAAAAGAGTACCGCAGAGGCGCGGAGGACGCAGAGAACTGCCCGAAGCGCTGTGCGGCGCTGGTTGGGCGCGGCGGCGATGGGCTTGATGCTGGCATTGGCAGCCGGGGCGTGCAGCTTCGGCGCCACGCCCACGCCCGTGCCTACGCCCGCCGCCACGCCGCTGCCGCCCATCGGCGTGGCGACCGCCGCCCAGGTGGCGACGGCTTCCGGCGAGATCGTGCCGGCGCTCAAGGCGGAGTTGGGCTTCCCCGCCGCGGGCCGCGTGGCGACCGTCGTCGTGGAGACGGGCGATGCGGTGGAGGCGGGCGACGTGCTGGCGGTGCAGGATCGCGCCGCCGCCGAGGCCGCCGTCACCGGCGCGCAGGCCGTCCTCTTTCAGGCGCAGGCCGCGCTGGCGGAGTTGCGCTCCGGCCCGCGCTTGCAGGAGATCGCCGTAGCGCAGGCGCAGCTCGAAGCGGCGCAGGCGCGCCTGGCCCAGCTCACCGAGGGCGCGCGGCCGGAAGAGATCGCCGCGGCCAATTCCGCCCTCGCCGCGGCGCAGACGGCCTACCAGCAACTGTTCAGCGGCCCGCGCGAGGACGCGCGCATCGACGCCCTGGCCGCGCGCGCCAACGCCGAGGCCGCGCTGCGCCAGGCCCAGGCCGCCTATGATAAGGTGGCGTGGAGCAATGACATCTCCAGCCTGCCCGAAAGCCGGCAGTTGCAGGAGGCGACCAACAACTACGAGGCCGCCCAGGCGCGCTACGACGCGCTGTATGACGAGCCGGACGCGGGCGAGGTCGCCGCGGCCCAAGCGGCGGTCCAGCAGGCTAAGGCGAACTTGGACCGACTGGTGGCGCCGGGGTCGGAGTATCAGGTGGCGGAAGCCGCGGCCGCGGTGCGCAGCGCCCAGGCGCAGTTGGACTTGCTGACGGCGGGCGCGCGCGATGAGGCGATTGCCTCCGCCGCCGCCGCGGTGACCGGGGCCGAATCCGCCCTGCACCGCGCCGAGGCGACCCTCGCCAACATGGAGCTGCGCGCGCCCTTCGCCGGCACGGTGAGCGTGCTCTCCGTCAGCCCGGGCGAAACCGTGCAGGCCGACGAAACGGTGCTCGTGTTGGCCGACCTGGGCAATCTACGCGCCGAGACCACGGACTTTAGCGAGCGCGACATCGCCAAGGTGTCGGCGGGGCAGGCAGCCACCGTGCTGGTGGAGCCGCTGGGCGTGGAGGTCCCCGGGCGTGTGCTGCGCATTGCGTCGCAGGCCAACGTCATCGGCGGCGACGTGGTCTACGCCATCGTCGTCACGCTGGACGAACAGCCGCCCGGCCTGCGCTGGGGCATGAGCGTGGAGGTCAACGTCCTGGGCGAGTGAGATGGCAAAATAGCACGCGGAGGACGCGGATTTAGCGGATTGCCGCGGATTTAACTGCGAAGGCGGGGCGGTGCTTGGGGGCCGCTCCGCCTTTATTTAGCTTGGGGCATCCGTGTCTTGTTGGCTGACATAGCGCTCGTTATAGACGTCT
>JBBSBO010000063.1:0-8624 GCA_038251215.1 Caldilineales bacterium | reverse complement strand
TTCCCTCAGCAAGAGGCTTCACACTGGACATAGCGCCTGCGCTTACTTTCCCTCGTTGGATATACTCGTAGGATATAACGGACGAATCCGCAGTAGATAGCTGCAATTGCCGGCCTAGATCATCGGCCTAGATCATCGGCCGAGCAATATCTGGCTATTATACCGTACCCCTACCCCATGCGAGATTTTCGCCCCTGCGTCGCGCTCGGTGCACGCTCTTGTGCGCGAACACCTAGCCGCGCTATGGTACAATTCATTTCGCGGCGCCCTGCGGACCTGGCGCCCAGTCGCTCGTTTCAATCGAGAGGACCACGGCATGAGCATTTCGCAGCGCGCAACCCTCGAGGGCGTTCTTCTCACCGACCAATACCAGCTGACCATGGCCCATCTCTACTATCGCATGGGCCTGCACGAATCGATTGTCCAGTTCGACCATTTCTTCCGGCGCTACCCGGACTACGGCAGCCATCAAGCCGGCTACTGCATCAACGCCGGCCTAGAGTGGCTGGTGGACTGGATGCAGAACGTGCGCTTCCGCGCCGAGGACCTAGACTATCTGCGCAGCCAACGCGACAGCACAGGCCGGCGCGTCTTTGCCGACGACTTCCTCGCCTGGCTGGCGGACAACGGCCATTTCGGCGCGCTCACGCTGCGCGCCATCCCCGAAGGCCGCGTCGTCCACCCCAACACGCCGCTGACGGTCGTGCATGGCCCGCTCGCCATGGCGCAAATCCTGGAGACGTCGCTGCTCAACCACCTCAACTACCAAACGTTGATCGCCACCAAAGCCGCGCGCATGGCTGACACCGGGCGCAACCGGCCCGTTCTTGAGTTTGGCCTGCGCCGCGCCCAGGGACTCGGCGCCAACGCCGGCGCGCGCGCCGCGCTGATCGGCGGCGCCGACTTCACCTCCAATGTCGCCGTCTCCAGCATCCTCGCTCTCCCGCCCAAGGGGACGCACGCACATAGCATGGTCCAGCTCTTCATGACGCTGGGCCTGGGCGAACTCGGCGCCTTCCGCGCCTACGCCGACGTCTACCCGGATGACTGCCTGCTGCTGGTCGATACCGTGGACACGCTCGAAAGCGGCGTGCCCAACGCCATCACCGTCTTCGAGGAACTGCGCCGCAAGGGCCACAAGCCCGCTGGCATCCGCCTGGACTCCGGCGACCTCGCCTACCTCAGCATCCGCGCCGCCAAGATGCTGGATGACGCCGGCTTTACCGACACCGCTATCGTCATCTCCGGCGACCTGGACGAATTGGTGATGTGGCAGATCATCACCCAGATCGCCGCCGAAGCCCCGCGCTACGGCGTCGACCCCGACCACCTGATCGGGCGCCTGGTCTACGGCATCGGCACGCGCCTGATCACCTCCTGGGGCGAGCCGGCCCTGGGCGGCGTCTATAAGCTGGTCGCCGTGCAACAGAACGGACAGTGGAACTCCGCCATCAAAATCTCGGACACGCCCGCCAAGACGCCCAACCCCGGCATCAAACAGATCTGGCGCATCTACGACCGGCGCGACAAAGCCACCGCCGACCTCCTCTGCCTGGAAGACGAGGACCCGCGCCAGGAGTCCAGCCTGGTGCTGCGTCACCCCATGGATCACGCCAAATACCGCACCATTCAACGCCAGGACATCTCGCACATGGAGCCGCTGCTGACGGATGTGCTGGTGGAGGGCAAGCTCGTCGCGGAACTGCCCCCGCTCGACGCCCTGCGCGCCCGGCGCAGCGCCGACGTCGAGCAGCTCGACCCCGGCATCCGCCGCCTGGTCAACCCGCACATCTACCACGTATCGCTGACTGCGCAGCTGTGGGACCTCAAGCAGCGTCTGATTCGCGAGGCGCTGGAGACAAACACAAAGCACGGCTAATTTCAGCCATGCTTTGCGTTTCTTCCTGTCCTCATACACTCACACAACAACACAAACAGGGAGGTAAAGGCCGCAATCCGCCGCCTCCCTTTTGATCCGCCTATCTTCGCAAGAGCGGCACATAGACATGCGCTTCGATAGGCGGCAGCCGATAGCTGCGGCTGGGCGCGAGCGGAGCTTCGCTCAGCGTGATGCCGGGCGTTGTGCGCGAGGTGTGGCCGACTGCGCTAGGTTGTACATCCGCATCCTCCGCTGCATCTGCCGCCGAGAGTACGGCCGCAGATACAAAGAACGAAGGATAGTCGCCGTAGGCATAGATCTCGAGCCAATATAAGCCATCCCTCGAAGCGGTAAAGTTCACATGCTCGGCTGTCGCACCGTCCTGCACCGAATACGCCACGCGATTGCCCTGCTCATCCCACACATACAGGTCCGCGTCCGGCCAACTGAGCGTCATGTCCACCTTGAGTTTTTCGCCCGCCCGCACAGGATACAAATACCAACGGGATTCGCCCGTCAGCAAGAAATCGTCGGGCGGAATATAGTTGAACAAGGCCAAGCCCGAAGGATCGCTCACGTTCTGCGCATTGTCCGCCACATAGACCTCTAGAATGCGCGGGCCTGGCCAATCGAAAATTGACACGCCGCCATAATAGCTATATGGCTGCCAGCCGCTCTCCTCCATCACCAGCCAGTCGTTGATCATAGGCATAAACTCCCATGTCAGGAAGTATGACCAAGCAAGACCGCTGCTGGGCGCCGAGTCAGAAGCGTCGATTGTGACCGGCACATTCGTTGTGTACCGGCTCAGCCCGGTCGCCACGTTGTGAACGACCGGCGCGACCGTGTCTGCCGGCATCTTTTGCTGAACGTCCACCCACGACTGGTAGAGATTGTTGTCCTCTTTGCCTTCAGCCACTTCATTGGCCGGGTCGATCACCGCGTAAATCTCGAATACCCCCGGACTTGACGGCGTCCAAAAGATGCTGCAACCTTGGAACTGGTTCGGCTTCAAATCGGCGATGAAGGCCTGGCCCAACTTCTGACCGCCGTGACGGGGGTCTCCTAGGTAGAAATCTACACGCACGTTCTTGAGGGCCTTGTCACCCCCCAGCCGATGCACCACAAAGAACATCACCGTCATTTCGCCCACAAACGCATGCTGGCGGCCCGAGGTCAGCTCATAGTTGTGGCTGTACAGATCGTCCTGTGCTGGCCCCTGGGCCGTGTAGGCCTGCCCCAAGATCCCGCTGTAGCCGTCCGGGTTGATCACGGTGAGATCATACACGTCGGGCGCCAGCGCGGGCAGGGCCGCGATCAACTCGGTAGGCGAGCCATAGGTCGTGCTCAACATCTGGCTATAGCCCAGCCGCGCTACGGCGCCGGGCTCGAAGTTGCCCCCCTCAACCTGTAGAAAGCCTGCGACGCCGGCTTTGCCCTGCGCCGGCGCGACCGACGCAACGGTTGGCTTCGGGATGGGCGTCGGCGTCGCGGTAGGCGTGGGCGTGGGCGGCAGCGTCGGTGTGGGCCTCGGCGTATCCGTGGGCAACCCAATGCCGCCGCTGGCCCCGCTCCGCACCGGCCAGACGTAGCCGTTTTGGCCAAACTGGGCTGCCTTCATAAAAGCGCCAATGTAGCCCATGTCCATGCGCACGCCAAAAGCCGCGACCGGATTGTAGACGTAACTGGTCGAACTCCAGTAGGGGAAATAAGGCCCCGTGAGTACGGGCGTCGGCTGATAGCGCACATTCGCAAACCCTTGGGACATCAACCAGGCGGCGGGGTCGGCCTGCCCGCGACTTACAAGGCTCAACAACTCTTTACGGTTCGGCAGCCGCCAATCGTCATGTCCGCACAGGTTCAAGGTGCTAGCGTAGTCCAAGGCTTGCGTCCAACTCTGCAGCCCATTCATGCGGTCAGCGTTTTGCGGCCACACCAGCCCGGTCAGCCGATCCGTCACGCACTCGCCTTGCACCTGGAAACGCCCAGGAGGCCAGGCGATACCTGCCTGGTAATGCCCATCATCGTACTTTGCATAGCTCTTAGTCTGACCTGTCTTGGCCAATGGCGCCGAGCCGTGGCTAGTTCCCCGCACAGGCCAAATCGCCGGCAGATAGCTCGTGGCGGTCTTGGCGGTGATCCCGGTCTCGCCGGTGAGGAAATTCACGCCTTGCGCATACAGACCTTCATCAATACCTGGCCCGGCAGCAGTCGTCGAGGACCAGTACTGGCCCCAAACATTGACAAAGCCCTGACTATTGAGCCAGGGCGTGCTGTCCGCCACGTCGCTGTTGACGAGGCTCTCGATTTCGTTGATATTGGGCAGGCGCCAATCCTCAAAGCCCAGGTATTTGTGACTGTTCAGGCACGTCACATGATCCAGCGCCTGCTGCCAGTTGACCGTGATGTTCGTGGCGGAGCAAAGGTATTGGTTATTGCCCGGAGATTCCGCGTTCTTCGTCCATGTCAAGCCTGTCAGCAAGTCCGTGACGGTCAAATCGCCGTTATCGCGGAAACGCGGCACAGGCCAGGCCACGCCGCTTTGCGTCGCGCCGTCCTGGCCCGTACCCGCGCACGGCACGACAGCGCCTCCGGTGTCGGTACACACCGTCTGGCCCGTGCGCGCCAGATTGAGCGTGACCTCTTCCATTCCCCAACTCTGAGCGGCTACCAAGACCAACGCAAATCCGACAACTATTGCCGACAGTGCGACAGACAACCTAGAGCGTCTCATCTGATCTTCCTTGTGGCGGTAGCCGGGTTGGAGCGCCGGCGCTGCTTATCTACATGCTGTTTATGCCTTCCCAAAAAGAATCGAAAACCATCGGAGCATTTCACCACCCTGCCGGCCCTTAGCCGAGAAGTTCAGTCCTCGCCCTGCTCCGCCCAGGATTCCACCACCAGCCGGAAGATGTCCGACTCGGTGATGATGCCCACGGCGTTGCCGCCGTCCAACACAGGCAGGCCGCTCACCTCGTATTCCAACATGCGCTCAGCCGCCTCTTGGATCGTGTCCTCCGGGTCCACGGTCACCGGGTCGTAGGCCATTACTTCCTGCACCTTGCGCGACGTCATCAGCAGGCGCGTTTCACGGTCGCTCGTCTCGGAGCGCATCTCATCGCGCAGCGGGATCGCGCGCAGGATGTCGCTCAGCGTGACAATCCCCTGAAACTCGCGGTCCACCACCAGCAACCGGCGCACGCCCTGTTCTTGCATCAGGTCATACGCCTGCGCCAACGTCGCGTTCGATGAGATTGTGATCGGGCTGCGCGTCATCCAGTCATTCACCTGCGAAAGATGTCGCTTCATGCCTGCCGGTCTCCTTTGCCCAACTGATCTTCGCTCGACCCGAACGTTTAAGCCTCAACCCTGCCGCGGTCTCCTGCATCAGTCCTTCTGCGCCCGCAACACAAGCACAGACTGCTCGGCGTAGCGCGCCACCCCATTCGCCACGCTGCTGGGGAAGTGGCCCGGCGCCGAACGGCTACCCACCACGAGCAGATCATACGGCTCATCGTGCGCCATCTTCAAGATCGCCTCCGGCACGCTGCCGCGCTGGATCAACACGACATCTTGGCTGATGCCGTACTCCTCCAGTTGGGCGATCCACGACTTCACCACCTCCGACAGATGCGTGCCCTGCGCCAGCACCTCATCCAGCGCCAGCGCGGCCGGGGCGTCGCCATTATCGTGCGCCGACGACGACAGATAGGGCGCAGCGGACGGCGGCACGACATGCAACAGCCGCAGTTCTGCGCCCAGCGCACGGGCGATCTGAGCCGACACATTGACCACCACCGTGTCGTCCACCGCCACGCACGCCAAAATCCGCTGGAAGCGCGCCTGGCGTCCCTTGTACATCAACATGCTGGTAGGCGCATGTTGGATCAAGCGCTGCGCCGTCGGCCCGATTGCACTGGAGGCGCCGGCCCCGCGGTCTTGAAACGCGCCCAGGCACATCAGGTCGACCGGGTGCTTGGCGATATGCTCCAGCAGCACATCGTCGGCATAGCCCACCAGCGGGATGACCTGCGGCTTCGGGTCCAGTTCCGTAATCTGCTTGCAGGCGTCTTCCATAATCTTGCGGCTGTGCGCTGGGTCATTGCGATCGCTCGCCACAACACAAACGGTAAGCTCTGCGCCCAGCGCCTGCGCCAAGCCGCCCGCGCGGCAGATCGCCTGCTGCGCCAACATCGAACCGTCGGTCGCCACAGCCATGCGTAACTGCTGCCCGTTGCCCAGCGCCTTGGAGAGCGCCTCACCCGGCGCGGCCGGCTGCTTGATCTCCTGCCCGCTGCGCATCAAGAGCACCGGCACGGGCACGCTGCGCATCACGCGCTCCGCCACGCTGCCCAACACCAGCCGTCCCAGCCCAGCACGGCCGTGCGTCGTCATGGCTACCAACTCGATGTTGTGCTCGGTCACATAGTCGACGATCTGTTTCGCAGGCTCGCCAAACTGCACCTGAGCCATCGCCGTATAGCCGGCGCGCTGCAAGCGTTCCACCTGCTCGCGCAACTCCGCCAGCAGTTCCACCCGATACGTCTCGCGTTCCTGGGCAGCCACTGAGTACTCTTCATCTATGGCCCGGCTATACGCATCATACGAGCCGGCCAGCGGCATCGCGCCCATGAACACGTCGTGCGCACTGACGTCCGGCGCAACACTGGGCGGATACGCGGCACGAAATAACACTAGGTTAACGTCGTTGGGGTCGAAGAACGTGCGGACTACCTGGACAATCTGGAGACTGAAGGCCGAGCCGTCTAGCGGAATGAGCACCTTGCGCTTCGTCATATCGCTGCCTCCTCACTCGCATAGTTTGCGCAGTCTGCATCGTTGCATAACGCCCTGTCCGTGAGCGTTGGCCGCTGCGCCGGCCTATGGGGCGACATCCTTGCGGACGTCGCCCCCACTGTCTTGCACCTGCATGGGTGCAGATGCGGCAACCGGCCTACTTCAGCGAGGCGCCGGTCGGGTCCTGTCGCCAGGAACCGAGCACCTTCATGTAGTTGGCCCGCTCGAATGCCGCCGGCTCCGCTACATTGCGCTGGCTCATGCTGCCCTGCATCTGCTTGATCGACTCATACTCGTGTTCTTCCATCCACTGCGTCACCTCTTGCACCAGGGCGCCGATGCGCTGTTCGCCGTTGCGCAGCAGCTCCGAGGCCAACATGGTGACGTTGGCGCCGGCCATCATGCCCTTGAGTACATCTTCATAGGTGCGCACGCCGCTTGTGATCGCCATGTCCACCGGCACGCGGCCGTAGAGCATCGCCACCCAACGCAACGGCAGCCGCATCTCGTACGAGTTGCTCAACATCAGGTTCGGCGCCACATTCAGCTCCTCGATGTCGAGGTCGGGCTGATAGAAGCGGTTGAAGACCACCAGCGCATCGGCGCCCGCCTGCTTCAGGCGCATCGCCATGTTGGCGAACGAGCTGAAGTAGGGGCCGACCTTCACCGCCACCGGGATTGTCACCGTCTTCTTGACGTCATGCACCACGTCCAGATACATCTGCTCCACTTCCGCACTGTCCATGAAGGGGTCCGTCGGAATGTAGTAGATGTTCAGTTCCAGGCCATCGGCCCCGGCGTCTTCGATATAGCGGGCATACTCGATCCAGCCGCCCGTCGAGATGCCATTGAGGCTGCCGATGATGGGAATGTCCACGGCCTCTTTGGCGCTGCGCACCAGGTCCACATATTCATGCGGGCCTACGTTGTAGTTTTCCATGCGCGGGAAGTAACTCAGCGCCTCGGCAAAGCTCTCCGTGCCGTAGGTCAGATAGTGATCCAACATCAGGCTCTCGCTGGCGATCTGCTCCTCAAACAGCGAGTACATCACGATTGCCGCTGCGCCAGCATCTTCCAAGCGCCGGATGCTATCTAGGTTGCGAGACAAGGGCGACGCGGACGGCACAATCGGATGCTTCAGCGTCATGCCCATGTAGGTTGTCGTCAGGTCCATCAGTTATTCTCCGTGATCTGTTCTGCTCGGTCGATCCACCGTGACTGAATATGCGGCACTGAATATGCGACACTGAATGTCAACACATGTGATCGGGTGACGCCTAGGCCGCCCCTGCGGGACGCCGCTTCGCCATTTCCTCATAGCGCTGCCAGCGCTCGTCCAGGAACTCCTGCGCATTCTTGAGCAACAACTCAGCATGTTCCGGGTTCGACTGCGCCAACATGCGGTAGCGGGTCTCGTTGTAAGCATAATCCTTCAATGCACCCTTCGGCGCCTTGGAATCCAGGACGAAGGGATTCTTGCCCTCATCCTTCAGCCGCGGGTCGTAGCGGAACAGAGGCCAGTAGCCGGTCTCGGTCGCCAGTCGCTGCTGGTCCAGCCCCTTGGCCATGTTGATGCCGTGGGCGATGCAGTGGCTGTAGGCAATAATGATCGACGGGCCGTCATAAGACTCGGCCTCGAGGATCGCCTGCACGGTCTGACGGTCGCTGGCGCCCATCGCGATCTGGGCGACATAGACGTTGCCATACGACATCGCCATCATCGCCAAGTCTTTCTTGCCCGTCGCCTTGCCGCCGGCCGCGAACTTCGCCACGGCCCCCAGCGGGGTCGCCTTGGACGACTGGCCGCCCGTGTTCGAGTAGACTTCAGTGTCCAGCACCAGCACGTTGACGTTGCGCCCGGATGCTAACACATGGTCCAGGCCACCAAAGCCAATGTCATACGCCCAACCGTCGCCGCCCACAATCCAGACGGACTTCTTCACCAGCT
>JBBSBO010000062.1:0-8708 GCA_038251215.1 Caldilineales bacterium | reverse complement strand
CTCACCCCCCTGCTCTTCGCCCGCCCTACACCGAGTCTTGGGGGTGGGGCCGGGCCCCCCACCACCCCCCCCCCCCCGCCGGGGATGTACAAGGCGCACAAGGCATTGACTCGAACGGCACAGGCCTGAGTTTGAAGGCTTATGCCCTTATCGATGGCAGACGGCCTGTCTGCGCATGTTCTGTCGTGAAGGAAGGCTTACCCATGCAGGCAGTCGGATCACAACTCCCCACGCTGGACAAGGAAGAAGGCGGTTGGAGAGATATATTCAGGCCAAGACGCACGGGCCGCTGGGACAAGATCGCCATCCTCTTCATCCTTCCCTGGATCATTCACCTCATCTTGTTTACAGGTTATCCGCTCTACATTGCCCTGTATGGCAGCTTTGCTAATTGGGATATCCTGACCGACAAGATGACGTTCGTAGGGCTTGAACATTACAGGACGATGCTCGCCGACCCGGATTTTTTCAAGTCCCTTGGCAATTCCTTCACCTATCTGATCATTCAGGTGCCGGCCTCGATTATCGGCGGTTTCGTGGTGGCGCTGCTGCTCAACACAGCCAAGCTGCGCGGGCGCATGTTTTTCCGCGGAATCTACTTTCTGCCCGTGATCGTGCCGGTGGTGGTCATGGCGATTGTCTGGCAGTGGATGTATGCCACGCAATCCGGCGTGATCAACTACCTGCTCAGCTTCCTGGGCATCGGTCAGGTGCCTTGGCTCACCAGCGAGCGGCTCTCGATGCCCTCGATCGCCTTGATGAAAATTTGGAACGACGTCGGATTTTATGCCGTGCTTTTCCTCGCCGGCTTGCAGGGCATTTCCAGCGAGGTGCTCGACGCGGCCAAGGTGGACGGCGTTAACGAATGGCAGATGTCCTGGTATATCCGGCTGCCCTTGATTAACCCCGTCGTCGTCTTTGCCATCATCATGGGCACGCTGTGGGGCCTCAACATCTTCACCGAGCCGCTGCTCATGACATCGGGCGGGCCACGCGGCAGCAGCCTCACCACGCTGCTCTATCTGTATCAGCAAGGCTTTATCTGGAGCCGGCTGGGCTATGCCAACGCCGTCGGCGTGACCTCCACCATCATCATCCTGATCTTCACCACAGTCGAACGAATGCTGCTCGAACGCAGCACGTACTAGGCGGTTACGTATAAAACGGCGCACACAAAAAGGGAAGAAAAACGCTATGGCCGAAGCGACTTTGAGCACAACTAGAAAGAAAGACAGCGTGAGTACGGCGCATGTTCTGCGCCAAGTCGCGCTCTACGGCGTGTTAATGCTCGGCGCTATCATCTCGATCTTTCCGTTCTACTGGATGTTCAACACGTCTCTCAAGCCGTCCTACGACATCTTCACCTTTCCGCCCGGCATGTGGCCGAGGGAGGCTTCGTGGGCGGCCTATCGCTATGTGTGGAACACGATGGACGTGCCGCGTTCGCTCTTTAACAGCATCGCGGTAGCGGTGGTGGGCGTCTCGCTGAATGTCTTTTTCTCGTCATGGGTGGCCTATGCGCTGGCCAAGCTGGAGTTCCCTTTCAAGCGGATGATCTTCTACATTGTGCTGGCGCTAATGATTTTGCCGCAGCAACTCTTCATGATCCCGCTGTTTCTTCAGGTGAGCCGGCTGGGCCTGATCGACACCTACGCCGGCATCGTGCTGCCCGGCGCCATCACGCCCTTCACGATCTTTCTGTTGCGACAGGCATTTATCTCGTTGCCCAATGAATATATCGACGCAGCCATCATCGACGGCGCCAATCATTTTCACATTCTCTTCCGCATCGGCTACCCTGTGGCCAAGCCGTTGCTGCTGACGGCGATCGTGATCAATTTCTATTGGTCGTGGAACGCCTTCCTGTGGCCGTTCCTCGTCATTCGCAGCGATGAAATGACCACGCTGCCCATCGCGCTCTCGCGCTATCACGCCTTCGCCGCCCAGCGCTGGGACGCCATCATGGCGGCGGCAACGATTGTGGCGCTGCCCGTCGTCCTTCTCTACTTGGTCATCCAGCGCCAGTTTGTAGAGTCGCTGACCATGTCCGGCCTTAAAGGCTAACGGCGCACGCGTACGCCCATCAATTCTCTCTTCATCCACAAAATAGAAATCCTCCAAGGAGCTTAATCATGCCGGTGAACCTGGGGCTGGTAGGCAGTGGAATTATCGCGCGTTTTCATATTCGCGCGCTGCAAGGATCGGACGGCCGTATCGCCACGGTCTGCGACGTGATCGAACCGGCGGGTCGCGCCCTGGCAAACGAACTGGGCGCCCGCTATGAACCCGACTATGCCAAACTATTGGCCGACCCGGATATCCAAGCCGTTCTGCTCGCCACACCCAACCACACGCATTTTGACCTAGCGAAAGCCGCCATCGAGGCGGGCAAAGATGTGTTCTGTGAAAAACCTATGACGACCAACCCCCAGGATTCCGCCGAGCTGGTGCGCTTGGTACGCGAGCATCCCCAGCAGATCTTCCAAGTGGGCTACATGAAGCGCTACAACCCCGCCTTCCGCATGGTCAAGGAGTTTCTGCCGCAACTGGGCGACTTGATGGCCGCACACATTCGTGTGATCGTGGGCAGCCGGCCGCGCCAGGCTGTTGCGGCTGCATCGTGGCATGGCGACCCCGCCAAAGCCGGCGGCGGCATTCTCTTCCACAGTGGCAGCCACTTGATGGATGTAACGCGCATGTTGTTCGGCGACCCCGTGCGCGTGGACTCGCGCATTATTGCCGATCCCGCCGAGCCGCGGCGTGAACTCTCCACCATGACGCTGCTCGAAGTCGAAGACGGTCCGCCCGTCTACTTCTCCACCCTCTATACCTCCATCCCCAAGGTGGGCCACACACAGCAGGGCTGGGAAGAAACAGTCGAGATCATCGGCAGCGAGGGCCGCGTCTTTCTGTCGTCGCCCAACTGGGAAGGAACCTTCCCCTGCATCGTGACCGTCCAGATCGGCGAGGAAAGCCAGACGCGCACGATCTACCCGCCTGAAGACAGCCAGTGGGCGCTGGAATTCCGCGCCTTTGTGGACAGCCTGCAAACGCGCCGACAACTGCACCCGGACGTGGTCGACGGCTACAAGGTGGACGAGACGCTGGCGGCGATTGTCGAGTCCGCCGCCGAGCGCGCCCCGGTTACGTTGCACTGGCGCATCTAGCGGGCCATGCGCACCGCATTGCCGAAAGCGTCTTCCAACAAGCTCGCAACTTTCCGGAAGATCGACAAATCAAACAGATAAGCTCTATCCTTACCCTATCTCAGAGAGGCGGCCCTATGTCGTATACTCTAGGTGTACTGTCTGATTCCTATCGTCGCCAGCTACGGCGTCTGCGCGGCGTCGCGCCCATCGATGTGGTGCTAGATAAAGTCGACGCGCTCGCCGACGAATTTGGCGTCCGCCCGCTGGGCCTCGACTTCGGCGTGAGCCAACTGGCCTCCACCGACCGCGCCTATCTGGCAGAGTTGAAAAGCCGTCTGGCCGAAAAGCAACTGATCCCCACGGTCATTGTCGGCCTGTTGGGGCTGTCCGCCGACGCAGACCTGTCTGAGCCTGGCTTACAGGCCGCCACCCAGAACTTGGAAGTCGCCCGCTTCCTGGGGTCGCCGCTGGGGCTGTACTATTTCTCGTATGGCGGCCGCGTCACGCGCGAGGGCCGCATCCGCCTAGCAGTTGAGCAAGTGCGCCGCCTGGCCGACGCCGCGGCCGAGTTGGGCATGACGGTGACCACGGAAAACTACGACTATTTCACGTCGGACGATTTTCTGGAGATCTTTCGGCGCGTGGATCGCCCCAACATCGGCTTGCACAACGACACCGGCAACTGGCTGATTGTGGGCGAAGACCCGCTGCACGCCACGCGCAAGATGGCTCCGTATACCTATCACGCCCACGTGCGCGATTACGTGCTGCAAGACGGCGTCTTCAGCAGCGTGCCGATCGGACAAGGTCTCGTGGATATGCCCGCAGTGCTCGACGAGCTAGCGCGCATCGCCGCGCAGCATGAACGTTTTGTCATGGCGATGGAGATGGACCTAGACGCCGGCGACGCCGCGGCCGAGGATGAAGCCGTGCGCGCGTGTGCACGCTATATGGCCGACTGGATGCAACGTCACCCGGCCCAACAATCTTAAGAAAGCGAATTCATAATGGATCACATGACAGACAAACTTGCGTGGGGCATCCTGGGGACGGGCCAGATCGCGCAGACATTCGCGCGTGGCCTGGCGGCATCGGATACCGGCTACCTGCTCGCAGTAGGCAGCAGAACGCAAGCTGCAGCCGACGATTTCGCCCGGAAGATGGGCGCCGCCCGCGCCTATGGCTGCTATGAAGATCTCTTGGCCGACAGCAATGTCGCTGCGATCTATATTTCGCTGCCCAACCACTTGCATGCACGCTGGACTGTGCTGTGCGCCGAAGCAGGTAAACACATCCTGTGCGAAAAGCCGCTGGCGACCAACTACCCCGAAGCGATGACCGCCGTCGAGGCGGCCCGCCGCCACGGCGTCTTCTTGATGGAAGCCTTTATGTATCGTTGCCACCCGCAAACGGCCAAACTAGTGGAATTGATCCGCGCCGGCGCTATCGGCGATGTGCGCTTGATCCAGGCCCACTTTAGCTATAACATGGGCGGCCCGCGCGACAACATTCGCCAACAGAACCCCGCGGCCGGCGGCGGCATCATGGATGTAGGCTGCTACTGCACCTCGATGGTGCGCCTGATAGCCGGCGCGGCGTGGGGCCAGGACTTCGCCAACCCGGTGACGACCTCCGACGGATATAGCCGGCAGATGGCGCTGCGCGCCTATGCTCACATCGGAGCGGATAGCCGCGTGGACGAGTGGGCGACGGCGGTATTGAAGTTCCCCCATGACATCTTGGCCAACCTGTCCTGCGGCATCCAAGTCGGCGTCGATCCGGCGCTGCGCATCTGGGGCAGCGAGGGCCGCCTGATCGTGCCCAACCCTTGGTTTCCCGGAGACCCGCGCTTCGGCGGCGACGAGGGTGCGCGCATTTTGTTGCAACGCAACGGCGAGACGGAACCGGAAGAAATCGTTGTTCCCGGCGGCAAGCCCCTCTATACCATCGAAGCGGACACGGTGGCGCAGGCCGTAGCTCAGATTCAGGCGCACGCGGATGCACCGCGGCAGGCGCCGTCGCCCGCCATGACGTGGGCCGACAGCCTGGGCAACATGTTAACGCTGGACGCGTGGCGCAAAGACATCGGCCTAGTGTTCGACGTGGAACAGCCCGCCGCCCTGAAGCTGCCTACCTCCGGCAGGCCCCTGGCCCGTCGCCCAGATCACGCCATGCAGTACGGCCATGTAGCGGGCATCGACAAACCCATCTCGCGGCTGGTGATGGGCACGATGATCTTCAAGCCGGACGCGCTGCCGCTGGCCTGCTCGCTGCTGGACTACTTCTATGAGATCGGAGGCAATTGCTTCGACACGGCGCATGCCTACCGCTGCGAAGAAACCGTGGGCAAGTGGATCAAGCTGCGCGGCGTGCGCGAAGATCTGGTTATCATCGCCAAGGGCGCGCGCGATGAAGCGGGCACCCCGGAAGGCTTGACCGCGCAACTGATGGAAACACTGGAGACCATGCAGCTCGACTACGTGGACCTCTATTTCATGCATACGGACAACCCCGCCACGCCCGTGGGCGACATGGTGGAATGCCTCAACGACCACATGCGCGCGGGGCGCATCCGCGCCTTTGGCGGATCCAACTGGAGTATCGAGCGCATCGAAGCGGCCAACGCCTATGCCGCCGCGCATGGCTTGCAGGGCTTCAGCGCCAGCAGCCCGAATCTTTCGCTTGCCGTATGGAACGAGCCGATGTGGCCGGGTTGCCTATCCGCCTCTGATGCCACCGCGCGCGCGTGGTATGCCCAACACGCCATGCCGCTCTTTGCCTGGAGCAGCCAGGCAACCGGCTTCTTCACCGGGCGCTACAAGCCGGAGGATGCAGCCCTCCCCTGGCTGGCGCCCATTGTGCGCACATGGTTTAATAACGACAACTTCCGGCGCTTAGAACGCGCCAGCGCACTGGCGCGCGAGAAAGGCGTTACCGCGACGCAGATCGCCCTGGCCTATGTTTTGCAGCAGCCGATCCCGACGTTTGCCCTGATCGGACCTCAGTCTATCGACGAACTGCGCGACATCCTGCCTGCGCTGAAAATCACACTCTCGCCGGAGGAAATGCGCCGGCTCAACCTGGAGGACTAGACGTGAAGAAAGCTACTGTGGTGGGGGTAAAACAGGCCGCGCTGATCGAGGCGCCGGAGCCGCAAGCGGTAGATAACTGGGCGGTCGTCAAGATCCATGCCGCGCCCATGTGCGCCGAGTACAAGAGTTTCCTCAGCGGGCAGACCACCGAGTTCCTGGGCCACGAAGCGGCCGGCGAGGTGGTCGCCGTGGCGCAGCCGGGCCGCGTTAAGGTCGGTGACAGGGTCGTCGCTATGCCGCTGGTCGGGTGCGGCGAGTGCGAGCTGTGTTTGGCAGGGGATTACATCCACTGCGAAAACACGGCCCGGGTGGCGGCGATCTGGACCGCGGGCGAGGGTCGGGCCACCTATGCCCAATATCTGCTCAAGCAAGATTGGCTGCTGATGCCGATCCCGGACGGCGTTTCCTATCGCCATGCCGCGCTGGCCTGCTGCGGTATCGGCCCCTCCTTCGGCGCCATGCAACAGATGGGCGTGGATTCCTTTAGCACAATCCTGATCACGGGCGCAGGGCCGGTCGGCCTGGGCGCGGTGGTCAACGCCAAGTTCCGCGGCGCACGCACCTTCGTCGTCGAATCCGTGCCCTACCGCGTGGCGCGCGCCAAACAGATGGGCGCGGACGCAGTGCTCGACCCGCGCGACGAGGACGTCCTCGCCCAGATCCGCGAACTGACCGGCGGGCGCGGCGTGGACTGCGCGCTGGATTGCTCCGGCAACGTCCATGCCGAACGGCTGTGCATCGACGCCACGCGCCGCAAAGGGCAAGTCGCGTTCATCGGCGAGTGCTATGACGACCTCGCCATCCGCATCAGTCCAGACATGATCCGCAAGGGCCTGAAGTTGATCGGCGGCTGGCACTATAACCTCAACGACTTCCCCAAAGTCATGCAGGTGATCCAGGAGTCGCCGGTGATCGACCTGCTCATCAGCCACGTGCTGCCCATGAGCCGCATCCAAGAGGCTTTCGAATGTTCCGCCTCGCACGACTCGGCCAAGATCATCCTGGAACCGTGGGCGTAGCCCATCGTTCCGGCAGCCGCTCCTGTATCAATAGCTTTAAAAACGAGGTCACGCCATGCCTCAACCCAATATCCTCATCTTCCTGACCGACGACCAAGGCTACGGCGACCTCTCCTGCATGGGCCAGACCGACTTTCGCACGCCGCACCTCGACCGGCTGGCCGCGCACGGGGCGCGCTTTACGCAGTGGTACAGCAACTCGCCCGTCTGTTCGCCCTCGCGCGCCGCCCTGCTCAGCGGGCGCTACCCCGGCAACGCCGGCGTGCGCGCCATCTTGGCGGGCCATCGCGCCGCCACCGGCCTGCCGCCGGAGGTCCCCACCTTCGCCACGCTCCTGCGCGAGGCCGGCTATGCCACGGCGCTGATCGGCAAATGGCACCTGGGTTTGGCGGAGGGCAGCCGCCCCGGCGACCACGGCTTCGACGAGTGGTTCGGCTTCATGGCGGGCTGCGTGGACTATTATTCGCACATCTTCTACTGGGGCATGAACCAGGGCGGCCTCGGCAACAACCCCACGCACGACTTGTGGCACAACGACCGCGAGGTCTGGTGCAACGGCCAATACCTCACCGACGTCCTGCGCGATCGCGCTGTAGACTATGTGCGTCGCGCGGCGCAGGACGAGCGCCCCTTCCTGCTGTATGTGCCCTTCAACGCCCCACACTATCCTATGCACGCCCCGCAGGAGTATGTGGACCGCTTCCCGCACCTGCCGCCGGACCGGCGCATCATGGCCGCCATGCTCAGCGCCATGGATGACGCCGTTGGCGCCATCGTCGCCGAGCTGGAACGCCAGGGCGTCTTCGAGAACACGCTGATCTTCTTCATGTCGGACAACGGCCCCTCGCGCGAGTCGCGCAACTGGCTGGACGGCCGCGCCGACCCCTACTATGGCGGCAGCGCCGGCAGCCTGCGCGGCCACAAGTTCAGCCTCTTCGAGGGCGGCGTCCGCTCGCCTGCCCTCATGTGCTGGCCCGCGCGCATCCCCGCGGGCCAGGTGATCGACGAGCCGGGCATCGCCATGGACATCCTGCCCACCCTGCTGGAGGCTGCGGGGGTCGATGCCGGCGACCTCGAGCTGGACGGGGCGAGCATCCTGCCCATGGTCACCGAAGGCAAGCCGTCGCCGCACGCACGCCTCTTTTGGGAGATGGAGCAGCAAACCGCGGTGCGCCAGGGGCCGTGGAAGCTGGTGCTGAACGGGCAGTTGGTGGAGGGCGCGCCGCCGCAAGATGCTGTACATCTGGCGAACCTAGACGTGGACCCAGGCGAACGCAACAATCTACAGGACGCCTACCCGCAACTGCGCGACGAACTGAAGGCCGCCGCCGAAAGCTGGCGACAGGGCATTGAAACGCGCTGGCAAATGCAGTGGCTGCCGCGTGCCAATGGGACAACCTCCCATTCCCCTCAATCCTAACGTCTGTGCGGCTCGCCCTCAACACGCG
>JBBSBO010000061.1:0-8727 GCA_038251215.1 Caldilineales bacterium | reverse complement strand
GTTCTTGTTTTGCAGAACTGCGGGCCGATCGGCGGGCCGGGCATGCCCGAAGTCGGCAACCTACCCATCCCGCAAAAGCTCTTGCAGCAAGGCGTGCGCGACATGGTGCGCATCTCCGACGCGCGCATGAGCGGCACAGCCTACGGCACAATCGTGCTGCACGTCGCACCGGAGAGCGCGGTCGGCGGCCCGCTCGCGCTGGTGCGCGACGGCGATGAGATCGAGCTGGACGTGCCCAACCGCTCGCTGACGCTGCTGGTGGACGAAGCCGAACTGGCGCGCCGCCGCCAAAGCTGGCAGGCGCCCCCCTCCGCCTACCACCGCGGCTACGGCCAACTCTATCTGCGCCATGTGACGCAAGCCCCCGCCGGCGCCGATTTCGACTTTCTGCGTGGGAGCGATCCTGCTATCATCGTGGAGCAACCCAAGTTCTAGCGAATGCAAGAGTCAAAGCATTAGTCAAAGCAAAGGAGCATCCGGCATGATCTATGAAACCGCAGCCAACGGCGTCAAGCTGCCCGTACTCGGCCTGGGCACCTGGCAGATGGGCGGTGGCTCGCACGCCGACCACACGCGCGACGACGAGACGGTCGCCGCCATCCGCCAGTTTATCGACATGGGCTATACGCACATCGACACCGCCGAAGGCTATGGCGCCACGCACACCGAGGAGTTGGTGGGGCGAGCCATCAAGGGCTACGCACGCGACAGTCTTTTCATCACCACCAAAGTCTCGCCCGAGCACCTGCACTACGACGACGTGCTGCGCTCCTGCGCCGGCAGCCTGCGCCGCCTCGGCGTAGACGCCATCGACCTCTACCTGATCCACTGGCCCAACCTGGACATCCCGCAGGAAGAGACCTTCCGCGCGCTCAACCAACTTGTGCAAGAGGGCAAGGTCAAACATCTCGGCGTGAGCAACTTCAACCTGGCGCAGATGCAGCAGTCCGTCGAACTGTCCGCAACGCCCATCCTGACCAACCAGGTACACTACAGCCTGCTCCACCGCGAGCCGGCGGAGAACGGCGTGCTCGACTATTGCCAGGAGCAGGGCATCTTGCTCACAGCCTACTCGCCGGTTAAGGGCGGCGTACTCGACTTGCCGCTCGTGGCGGAGATCGCGCAGCAGCACGGCGTGACCGCAGCGAAAGTGGCGCTGCGCTGGCTGATCGACCAGCCGATGGTCATCACCATCCCCAAGACCAGCAAGCTCAGCCACGCGCAAGACAACCTCGCCGCGCTTGACCTAATGCTCAGCGCCGACGACACCAAGCGTCTTAATGCATTAAAGCCGAAGCCTGCCTAAGCCGGGGCTGCTCACGGCGAGCGTCGCCCCGGCCATATCCGCCACACAGGGAGAATCCGATCTATGGGTCTGCTCGAAGGGAAAGTCTCGATCATCACCGGCGCGGGGACCGGCATCGGCAAAGGCATTGCGCGCGCCTTCGCCCAGGAGGGTGCGCCGCTGGTGCTGGCCTCACGCAATCGCGCGCACCTGGAGGAAACCGCCGCCGAACTGGCGCAGTACAGCGTGCCCATCAAAGTCGTGCCGACCGACGTGACCGACGAAGCGCAGGTGATCGACCTCTTCGTCGCCGCGCTGCAACAGTTCGGCCGCGTCGACATCCTCGTCAACAACTCCGGCGCCTTCGACGGCGGCCCGCTGGACGAACTCAGCCTCGAAACCTGGCGCAAGGTGCTGGATGTCAACCTCACGGGGCCGTTTCTATGCGGCCGCGAGGCAATGCGCGTGATGAAACGCCAGGGCGGCGGGCGCATCCTCAACATCGGCTCGATCTCGGCGCAAATGTGTCGCCCCAACGCCGCACCCTACAACGCCACCAAGCACGGCCTCGTCGGCCTGACCAAGTCCATGGCGCTGGAAGGCCGCGATTACGGCATCGCCGCGGGCATTCTGCACCCCGGCAACGTACTTACCGAGCGCCGCGCCGACAGCGGCCGCAACTCCGACCGCGAGCCGATGATGACGGTCGACGAGTTAGCCGCCACGGCGGTAACGATGGCGTCGCTGCCGCTGCACGTCAACGTACTCGAAGCAATCGTGCTGCCCACCCAGCAGCTCTACCTGGGCCGCGGCTAAGTTCGCAAGGCAAACCTGCATCTTCGGGGAAGCTCGAAGCTTCCCCGAAGAGTAGCCAATCAGTTCAAACCAGGGACGGACCGAATACGCGCGCGGGCAGCTTGTCCGGCTGGCGCAGCAAGCGCACGGCGTGCGGCAGACACGCCAGCACATCGGCCGCAGTCATGCCGTCCTCGCCCAACTCCGCCGCGGCCAAGTCGCCGGCTAGCCCGTGCACCAGCACGCCCATGCGCGCCGCCTCCTCGACCGGCAACCCCAACCCCGCCATGGCGGCAATCGTGCCGGTCAACACATCCCCGGAGCCTGCCGTTGCCATGCCTGCATTGCCCGACAGGTTGACGGCTACGCGACCGTCGGCGCAGCCAATCAGCGTGTGCGCGCCCTTCATCACGATGGTGGCGTGCAGGTCGCGGCAGCTCCGTTGTAGCACACTCACCGGGTCCGCCTCGATCTCTGCGATCGACAGGCCGGTCAGCCTCGCCATCTCACCCAGGTGCGGCGTAAGGACGGTCGGCGCCGTGCGCCCGCGCACGCACTCCAACGCCTCATGCACCGCCGTAATGCCGTCCCCGTCGATCAGCAGCGGCTTCTCGATCTGCGTGACCAGATCGCGTACCAATTGCTGCGTCTCCTCGTCCAACGACATGCCAGGGCCAAGCGCCACAAAGTCCATGCGCCCCGCCAACTCCAGCAAGTAGTCTAGATTGCTCAGCGCCAGACTGCCCGCCTGCGTTTCCTCCTGCGGCAAAAAGACAATCTCGGCGCCCTTGCCCGCCAGCGTCGGGATGATCGAGCGCGGCGCAGCCAGGCGCGAGTAGCCGCCGCCCGCCTTCATGAAAGACATCGCCGCGAAATAGGGCGCGCCATAGTAGTTGGCCGCCCCGGCGATAAAGAGGGCCTGCCCAAACGTGCCCTTGTGCCCGCTCTCGCTGCGCGGCGGCAGCGCCGGCGGCGCGTTGATCGCGATCTTCAGCGCGTCGTCTTCCACCAGCGCCGGCGGGAAGGAGATGTGACTGACGAACAACTTGCCGCCCAGCGCAAAGCCCGGATAAAGCATGTTGCCGATCTTGGGCAGGCCAAAGCTCGCCGTCCACGTCGCGGCCACAGCCGCGCCCATTACCTGACCCGTGTTGCCGTTGACCCCCGACGGAATGTCGATGCTGAGTACGGGCCGCCCCCCGGCATTCACCCGCTCGATCACCGCGGCGAACAGCCCCTCCACCGGGCGCGTGATGCCCGTGCCCAGCAGAGCGTCGACGATGCCGTTCGCCCACGCCAGATCTTCGTCAAGCTCATCGACATGCGCAACGCGCTTACTGTCTAGTCCGAGTTTCTGCACGATAGCCCAGTTCAGCCCCGCCGCCCCGGCATAGCCCTGTGGATCGGCGAGCAGGCGCACGCGCACCTCGCAGCCTCTGGCGTACAGGTGGCGCGCGACCACCAGACCGTCACCGCCATTGTTGCCGCCGCCACACAGGATCAAGGCGCGGCGGCCCGCCAGGCCCGCCCGCTCCGCCCACACGCGCGCCGCGGCCGCGCCGGCGTTCTCCATCAACAGCTCTTCGGCAATGCCATAGCGCTGGATCGCCGTCCGGTCCATGGCCCGCATCTCTTCCACCGTGCTGATCTTCATGCTAATCCCTCATTGTAGACTGCTTTAGCCCATCTCTTTGCTTTTTATCCGCGTGCATCCGCCCAATCCGCGTCCTCCGCGTTCTATTCTCGCGCCCTCACGCCGCGGCTTGGCGCGACCTCCCTATCAGATTACAATGGGGCGAGCAATCATGCCAACCCATCCAGCCAAGCCACACAAGGAGCAACTATGCCAAACACGATCCGTTGGGGACTGCTCTCCACCTCCGGCATCAACAACGCCCTGATCGACCCGATCCGCCAGGCCACGCGCAGCGAATTGGTCGCCGTCGCCAGCCGCGACGGTGCACGCGCGCAGGCCTACGCGACCGCCAAGGGCATCGCCAAAGCACACGGCAGCTATGAAGCCCTCCTAGCAGACCCCGAGATCGACGTCGTCTATATCGCGCTGCCCAACGCGCTGCACTGCGAATGGACCGTCAAAGCGGCGCAGGCGGGCAAACATGTCCTCATCGAGAAGCCCGCCGCGGTTACGCTCGACGAACTGGCGCAGATGGAAGAAGCCGCGACGGCGGCCGGCGTCACCGTCTTTGAGGCGTTTATGTACTTGCACCACCCGCAAACGCGCACGGCCATCGACATGGTGCGCTCAGGCCGGCTGGGCCACGTCCAGACTGTTGTCAGCTGGTTCCACTTCTACCTGCAGCCCGAAGACCGCGACAACATCCGCCTCAGCGCCGGCCTCACCGGCGGCGCGCTGTGGGACGTGGGCGTCTATCCCAACAGCATGGTCATCGCTCTGATCGGCGACGGCGCGCCTGCCGAGGTGTGGGCGCAGCAAATCATCGGCGAAACCGGCGTCGACGTTGCCATGCGCGCGCAGATGCGCTTCACAGCCGGCGCGGTCGCTCAAGTCTCGTGCGGCTTCCGCACCCCCTTCCGAGAGGGCACGCACGTTATCGGCGACGAGGGCATGCTCGTCATCCCGGAACCATGGAAGCCCGGCGCGCAAGGCGCAGACAGCGCGATGACCTTCATGCCGGTCGGCGGCGCGCCCGAACAGATTGTCACCCCCGCCGTCAACCCTTACCTACGCGAGGTGGAGGCCATGGAAGCCTGCATCCTCGACGGGGCCGCGCCGGTCGTGCCGCTCAGCCTCAGCCGCCAATTCCTTCAAGGCGCGCTGGCCCAATACCAATCCGCCGCCACCGGCCAGGTAGTCGTCGTCGCCTAGCGCTCACAACAACAAGAAACCACAGAGGTCGTGGAGTACGCAGAGGACATTCCTCTTTTTCTCTGCGACCTCCGCGCCTCTGCGGTAGATGTTCCGGCCTACGCGCGGCCCTCAGAGAAGCGGAAGCGATACACCGGGTGATACATGTCGAACAACGTGACGATCAGCGTGAACATTAGCGTGAAGAAGAGCGTGTTCGCTAGGTTGATCGAACCCGAGAAGCTGGGCAGAATAAAGGCAAAGAACAAAATCAAGCCGAGATTGACCGCCGACATCACCACGAATTCGACCGCAGTGGACTCGATGCCCTTGCCCCGCCGCGCCAGCCAGTGACTCAAGAAAGCGTTGACAACTGCCAGCAACGCCACGCCGAGGATCATCTGTAAATCCGAGGACGAACGGCCCGGCAAAATCTGGCCGAATATCACAAGCACAAAGCCGATCAGCACGATCTTCTCCAGCAGCGCACTGGAGAAGATGCGGGTTTGCGCGCTCAACGCCAGCCGTTCATGCACCTCGTCCACCTCTTCCGGCAACGGGTCCGCCTTCAGCTTAAGCGGCCGCTGCATCGGCGGCAGCTTGTACTTGAAAATCCACCAGATGACGCCGATCAACAGCGCAATCACGGCCAAAATGCTCAGCGTAATCAACGGCGCCCCAACGATTGTCGCTCCCCAAGCGGCGTCGAGCGGCACGCCGTAAATCGTCTCCTTGATAAAGTCCGTCGTGTCCATCTTCGCCACGTGAATCCAATACTCCTGCGGCAGCTTGATGAAGATCCAAATAGCCGCCGCCGCGCCGATCACCACACGCTTGGACATATGGCGCGGGTCCCAGTTCTTCTTGCCGCCCGCCGCATACGTCTCGTAAAAGATAAAAAAGTACTCAAACACATTGGGGAAAACCAGCATCAGCCAGCGCAACTGCAAGAACTCGAAGAGAAACACGCCCACCAGACGGAAGTAATAGAGAAAGCGGCTGGTGAGAAACGCGGTCTGGTTGGTCCAACTGCGCAGGGTAAATATATAGGCGATGGTCAGATAGTAAATGTCCAGCGCCTTGTCATAGCCCTGATACCCGTCCAGCGGCAAGTTCGTGAACAACTGGAAGATCGTCTGGTCGACGCCATCCAGCACCAGGGCCGCCAAGATGGCGGGCAGCGGGTAGCGCAGGATCAGCAACGGAATCAAAAAGCGAGCCAGCACCACCGCCCAAAAGACGGCCATATCCGATGAATCGACCATGTTTCTCGCCTCCCTGTGTGGCGGCAGCTAAAGAGGCTGCCAGTCTTCTCCGCCGGCGACCTCACGCCGCTATAGAGAGCAGCGGCGCTGAGTGTTCGCCCAGCGCCGCTGCTCTCTACTCTATCTGCTTCGTTCGTCCTACGACTTGCGCAGCGCCAGCGTGCCGCCGGCCAGCGCCGCCACAGCCAACAGCGCCAGGGCAATGAGTACAGTCGAGTGCGTCTCGCCGCCGCCCGTCGTAGGCAGTTGCTCCGGCGCCGCTTCTTCCATCGCAGGCGTTTCGGTCGCCATTGCAGCCGCCGCCATCTCCTCGGTCGGCTCGGCGGTCGCTTCTTCCATTGGCGTTTCTGTCGCCATGACCTCCTCAGCCGGCCCAGGCGTCGCCATCGTGTCGGTCATCATTTCAGTAGTCGTCATGGCCGCGCCGGCATCCACCGCCGCTTCCTCAGCCGGTGTTTCGGTCGCCATGACTTCCGCCGCCATGTCACCGGCGGACGCCGCCAGTCCGGCGAATTCCACGACTGCCCCGGAACCAGGAGCGCCCGCGCCGCCAACCGTCACATAGGCGTCGCCCGCCTCGTTAAAGCTGATCGACGTGGGGAAGGATAGTCCTTCCACTACAGGCGTGGAACTTTCGCCCTCCACAACCTTGACAATCGCACCGCTGTTGGGCGTCGGGCCTTGGTCGGTGAAGATCGCATGTTGCACCGCATAGAGGTTGCCGTCGGGACCGGCGGCAATGTCCGTCAGCATGGTTAGGCCGGTGGCGTAATCGCTCGCCTCGCCCCTCGCGTCCACCTTCATTACCTTAGCCGAACCGGGGATGAAGGGCGCGCCGCTCAAGAGCGACACATACGCGTTACCGTTGGCGTCGAAGGTTACGCCGGTCGGGACCGGGTCGGTCACCATCTCGCCGCCGCGGTTGGGGTTTGGGAACACGCCCGGCAGTTCTGCGAAGGCGGTGATCGATTCCACATCGCCGCTGTCGGGGCTAACCGTAAGCAGCGCGTTGCCGCCTGCATCCGTCACCCATAGCTTACCGTCAGGTCCGGCGGCCAAGCCATACGGGTGCGAGTCCTTCTGCGCCTCATCCGGATTCACGCTATTCTCGATGGCCCACATGTCGCCCACGGGGGTCGCCACACCGTCGGCAATCTCCACGACTTTCGCCGCCAGCGGCATCGGATCTTCGCCCAGCTCGGCCAGCCATTGGCCGCTGGTGGCATACAGCTTGCCGTTCAACAGCGCCAGCCGCGCGCCGCCGATGAAGTCCTGCCCCACGTGAATCGAAGGCAACGTCACGGCGACGTTCTGCGTGCCATCGGGCATGACCTGGATCACGCGCGCCGTCTCGCCCATCATCGCTTCGGTCACCTGGCCAGTCATCGGGTCCACCATCTCGACCGTATCGTCGCCGCCCGTGCCGCCCTCAATCACCCACACGCTGCCGTCCGGCGCCGCCAAGACGCCCTGCGGCCCATTCAAGCCATCAATGATTACCGTGCCTGTGTCCTGCGCCGATACCGTCGCACCGGCCGTCGCCAACGCCGCCACCAGCCCCACCACTACCAAGCCTGCCCAAATTGCTCTTCTCAACATAGCGTTCCTCCTAGTTTCCCTTTCTATGCATCCAACCACAAGTCAAGCAACAAACTGCTCACAGCCATTATGCGCAAGACGGTCCACGCGCTCGCTTGTTTCCCGAGCTTCGTTGCGAACGCTGTCGTTTCGTCCCGTCTCATAGTGTGGCCGCGAGTGAAGCCGGCGCGCCTAGTTGTTTCCTCTCCTGTCGGCGGATCGCCGCCCCTTGTGCTGCCATTCCTACTAAGCGCTCCATCTCAACTGCCAAAGTCCCAATCAACCCAATCAATACCCTAGAGGCTTACTTCTGAGCGAGAAGAAAGGCGACCAATGCCCGCAGCTCCTCTTCGCTTAGGTGTGTATACGGCGGCATTCTGTGCGAACTGCCTGCATAGGCCCCGACAAAATACGCATCCGGCTTGACCAGGCTTTCCATCAGATACTCTTGCGCCGTACGCGCGCTGCCCGAATAGTTCGGCTCCTGAATACGCGCGCCGGCAGTCGTGCCGATGCCGTCGTGATCCGGCCCAAACTGACCGCTGGTTCCCGCCGCAGCCAGGGTGTGGCAGACGCCACAATACTGCGCGTGGTAGACCGCTAATCCCTGTTCGATCATCGCCGCGTCTGCCGTCACCGTGTCCGTCACTATGCCTGTTGCGCTGTCAACTGCCTCGTCACCGCTGGGGTTCTCGACCGCGGCAGCCGCCGCCGATTCGGTCGCCTGCGCGGCCGGTTTGCTCTCGGGCATGGCGGCCTCGATTGCAACCGGCGTTTCGTTTGCCGCCGCATCCGGTGCCGAGACGGCTACCGTTCTCATCTTGTCGCCTGCCGAGTTGACTGCCTGCACCGGTTGACACGCCGCGCAGACCAGCGCCGCCGCGCCGGCCGTCACGGCGAAGCGCAGCCAGGCCTTCGAGTTGCGCATGCTCCGCCACTGCATCACACGATTACCCATTTCCAACATACACCGTATG
>JBBSBO010000060.1:0-8758 GCA_038251215.1 Caldilineales bacterium | reverse complement strand
GCGCGGGGATAGGGACGGATGCCGGGCGCGCCGGCTTGCCGGTTGGCGCGCGGATCCCTATAATACCCGGCTAGTTTCCTGTGGCGGGGCTGACATCAATGCCGGCATGGGTGTTGCCGTCAAGGCCGCAAAGAAGAGAGGACGGATGGAACGCGAACTGCGCAATAAGACAGAAATCCATGCGGGCAATGGCGCGGAGCCGCGCCGCCGTCCGTTGATTGGCGTACCGACCGGGCGCGAGAAGTCACAGCGCTTCTTTGGCCTGTCGCTGTTTATTATGAACCAGACCTACGTGCGCGTGGTGGAGCAACTGGGCGCGCTGCCGGTGATGATCCCGCTGCACATGAGCGAGGAGACGCTGCGCGGCATCTTTGCGCGCCTGGATGGGCTGCTGCTGCCTGGCGGCGAGGACATCGACCCCAGCTTCTATGACGAAGCGCGCCACGCGCAGCTGGGGCCGACGGACAAGGAACGCGATCGCACGGAGTTGAGCTTGACGCGCTGGGCGCTAGAGGAAGGCATGCCGATCCTGGGCGTGTGTCGCGGGGTGCAGATCTTGAACGTGGCCTGCGGCGGCAGCCTATACCAGGATTTGCTCAGCCAGCGGCCCGACTTTGGCAAGCATGATTACTTCCCGCCCAAGTTCGAGCGCTTTCGCATTTCGCACCAGGTGGAGATCGCGTCGGCGAGCCTGTTGGCGCACAGCCTGGGCGAGCGCCATGAGGTGAATTCCATGCATCATCAAGGCGTAAACCGCGTGGGGCATGGGCTGGCTGTGGCGGCGTGCGCCGACGACGGCTTGCCCGAGGCGCTGGAGGCGCCGGGGCTGTCCTTTGTGGTGGGCGTGCAATGGCACCCGGAAGAACTGGCCAAGACCGACCAGCACAGCGCCGGCCTCTTCTTTGACTTCGTCGAGGCGGCGTCCGGCGACTGGCGGCATGGCGTGCGGGCGGAGGCTATGCGCGCCACGTCCGCGCCGGCGACCAACGGCGCGTCGGCGGGCGTGGTCGAATGGGCCGAGGCGGACCGCGGCTGAGCGGAGCGTGTTAACCGCGTGCGCGATGCGCGTGCGGGCGAAAACAACCGAATCGAAGCAGCCCTGGGCGGCGTCCTGCACGGATGCCGCCTTTCGCTTGCGCTGAGCCGGCTATGCCGTATTCGAGCCGGTCTTCATCGGCGAAACATGCACCGGCACAAATGTTCCAAAATGGGGGCGGCTAGGTTGGGAAGCGCCCGCAAGATCGGGTATAATACAGGTTATGTTATGAACCGGCGCGCCCAAGACCGAGCGAGCGGCCCGCGCGATGGACGTGTGTTTTGCCGCCGCTCGGCCTGTGCTTGGAAGCGGCGCCGGCATCGATCGAATCATAGCCCGAGAGTTGGAGTCGTTGAATGGATGAGAACTTCGATCCCCAAGATGGCCCGGAAGATGGCCGGGAAGATGGGGCTGAAAATAGCCTGCGCAACGGTGATGGGGAGCTGGACGATAGGAACGCATTACTGCCTGTAAACGGCGCGGGCGCGGATGGGGCGGACGCACTAAACGGGGGCGGCTCGAACGTCGGCTTGGTGCGCGCCATCTCGATTGAAGATGAAATGCGCGCCAGCTATCTCGACTACGCCATGAGCGTGATTGTGGCGCGCGCCCTACCCGATGCGCGCGACGGCCTCAAGCCGGTGCATCGGCGCATCCTCTATGCGATGCACGACATGGGCTTGCAGCCTAACACCGCGTACAAAAAGAGCGCCCGTATCGTCGGCGAGGTGCTGGGCAAGTATCATCCCCATGGCGATACGGCGGTCTACGATGCCATGGCGCGCATGGCGCAGGACTTCAGCCTGCGCTATCCACTGGTGGACGGGCAGGGCAACTTCGGCTCCGTCGACGGCGACAGTCCGGCAGCCATGCGTTACACCGAGGCGCGGCTGGCAGGCATTGCCGAGACGATCCTGCGCGACATCGACCAGGATACAGTGAACTGGGGCACGAACTTCGACGATAGCCTGCAAGAGCCGAAGGTATTGCCTGCGATGCTGCCTAACCTGCTGCTCAACGGGACCAGCGGCATCGCCGTGGGCATGGCGACGAACATCCCGCCGCATAACCTGTGCGAGATCGCCGATGCCGTGGCGTTTGTGATTGACAACTGGGAGCGGCGCAACGAGATCGGCCTTGAGGAACTGATGGAGTTCGTCAAGGGGCCGGATTTTCCCACGGGCGGCATTATCCTGGGCACTGAGGGCATTCGCCAGGCATTGGGCACGGGGCGCGGCCGCATTCTGCTGCGCGCCAAGACCAACATCGAGGAGATGCACAACGGACGCTTCCGCATTATCGTGACGGAAATCCCGTATCAGGTCAACAAGTCCGTGCTGATTGAGCGCATGGCGGACCTGGCGCGCAACGGCACGTTGGACCAGATCAGCGATCTGCGCGACGAGAGCGACCGCACGGGCATGCGCGTGGTGATCGAACTCAAGCGCGGGGCCGCGCCCAAGAAGGTGCGCAACCGCCTCTTCAAGCATACGCAGCTCCAGACCACCTTTGGCGTGAACACGCTGGCGTTGGTGGACGGACAGCCGACCACGCTCTCGCTGCGCAAGGCGTTGATCGTCTACATCGAGCATCGCGTGGAGGTGCTGACGCGACGCTCGCGCTATCAACTGGGCAAGGCGCGCGAGCGGGCGCACATCCTCGAGGGGCTGCGCATCGCCCTCCAGTTTCTCGAAGAAGTGATCCAAACCATCCGCCAAAGCGACAGCGCCGAGGCGGCGCGCGCGGCGCTGGTAGAACGCTTTGGGCTGTCGGAGGTGCAGGCGCAGGCCATCTTGGACATGCAGTTGCGGCGCATCGCCGCGCTGGAGCGCCAGAAGATCGAAGACGAGTACCAGGAGATCCAGCAGCGCATCGCCTACCTCGAAGACCTGCTGGCCTTCCCGCACAAGATTCGCGACATTATCCGCGAAGATATCCTGTGGCTGCGCGAAAAGTTCGGCGACGAACGGCGCACGAGCATCGCCCTGGGCGCCAGCGGCGATTTCTCGGAGGAAGACCTGATCACGCAAGACAATGTGTTGATCAGCTACAGCGCCGGCTCGTACATCAAGCGCATTTCGGCGGATACATTCCGCGCACAGGGGCGCGGGGGCCGCGGCAGCCGCGGCACGTCGATGCGCGCCGAAGACGAGGTGATCAGCCTTTTCTTTGCGCGCACGCTGGACTATATCCTCTTCTTCACAAACAAGGGGCGCGTCTACAGCAGTCGCGTGTATGAACTGCCCGAGGGCGGGCGCACGGCGCGCGGCGCGCACATTGCCAACGTGCTCAGCCTGATGCCTGATGAGACGATTTCCACGATGTTGGTGGTGCCGGACTTTGAGCAGGCCAAGCACATCACGCTGATCACGCGCAAGGCGCGTATCAAGCGCATGGATTTGCGCGTCTTTGCGAATGTGCGGCCTAGCGGCTTGATCGCGATGAACTTGGACGACAGCGATTCGCTCGACTGGGCGCGACTGACCAACGGCGACGAGGAGTTCATTATGGTCACGCGCAACGGCAGGGCGCTGCGCTTCCATGAGACCGCGGTGAGGCCAATGGGGCGCACGGCGGCGGGCGTGATGGCGATGCGACTGATCGATGACGACGAGATCGTGAGCCTGGACGTCGTACAGGCGGAGTCCGACTTACTGGTGTTGCACGAGCGAGGCTGGGGCAAACGGGTATCGCTGGACGAATACCGCGTCACAGGGCGTTTTGCCCAGGGCGTATTTACAACTGACCGGCGCCGTCTAGATGAAGTAGGACCGATTACCGCAGCGCGCGTGGTACACTCTGACGATCAGGTGACCGTGATCACGGCCAATGGCATTATTCTGCGCACGGCGGTTTCCGGCATCAGCCAGATGGGGCGCAGCACGCGCGGCGTGCGCGTGGTCAACTTGCAGCCGGGGGACAGCGTGGTGGCGTTGGCCGTTTTGACGTATGCGGACATGAATCGCGAGGTGGACGGCGGCACGCATGACGGCGAGGGCATAGTGGTCGTGGCGATGGATGCGACGAAGGGCGGACATGACGCCGTCGATCTAGACGGCGATCTAGACGCCGATCTTGACGGCGAGATGGACGATGAGATAGATGAGGATCTGCTCGACGAGGCGGACGATGACGCCGACGAAGGCTCTGCTGATGACGGCTTCGCCGATGACGAGGATGATTTCGAGGACGACGGGTCGGAGGACGACCTGGACGGGGAGTGGGAAGCGAAAGAGGACGCGGGCGCGTAAGGCGCGCCCGCGCTCCATCTAGCGCAGGAGAACGAAGCGATGCCGGCTGCGATGGCGAAACGTCCGCCAGGCCAAGATCTGGAATACGCGCCTGTCCTAGACGCGCAGGCCATGGCCGAGATTATAACCGCGTTTGCCAACAGCGACGGCGGCACGCTCGTGCTGGGCATGGACGCGGAGGGTGTCGTGCAGAACGCGCAGGCGGAAGACGATGCCTCGGATGCACTGGCCGCGGCGCTGCGTCTGTGTCGCCCTCCGGTGCGCACCGAGTGGCAATTGCAGGAGACGCCGGGGGGCAACGCGGTGCTGCTCTATGTGGCGCGCAGCGATGAGCTGCACGCCCTCGCCGACGGACGCATCCTGGTGCGCCGCGGCGCGGAGAATCGCCCGCTGGAACAGGATGAGGTCGCGCGGGCGCTGGGCGTGCGCGCCGGCGGCGAGTTCGAGTTGCAAGAGGTGCCCGGGGCCACGCGCGATGACCTGGAGGACGAGGTCATCGACACGTATTTGGAGCGCAAGCAAAAGCGCAGCCCGCGCGCGGCGATGCTGCCCAAAGATCGTCTGCTGCGACAGATCGGCGCACTGACCGAGGACGGCAAACCGACGGTGAGCGGGCTGCTCCTCTTCGGCAAGAACCCGCAGCTCTTCATGCCGCACAGCCGCGCCATTTTTGTGAAGTTCTCCGACATCCAGCCGCGCGGGCCGGAAGGCGCCTTCGGCTATGGTCGCCGCGAGGAATTCACCGGCGCGCTGCCGCGCATCATTGACCGCGCCTGGCGTGTGATCTGGGAGGAGATGGACAAGCAGGCGGTCGTGCGCGGCTTACACCGCCAAGAGCAGACGGAATATCCGCAGTCCGCCGTGCGCGAGGCGCTGGTCAACGCGGTGGCGCATCGCGACTACCGGCTGACGGGGCGCAGCATCGAAGTGCGCATGTACACGGATCGCTTGGAGATCACCAGCCCGGGCGGGCTGCCCGCGCACATCACGCTGGACAACATTGTGGAGGAGCACTACAGCCGCAACCCACGCATCGTCAACGGCCTCTTCCAGTGGGGCTATATCGAGGAGCTGGGGCTGGGCGTCGACCGCATGATCGAGGACATGGTCAGCGCGGGCCATCTTCCGCCCAAGTTCGAGGCGAAGAGCCATCGCTTCTCCGTGATTCTGTACAACGCCAAAGACGGGGCGACTCCCCTGGCTGCGCCCGAATCGTGGGAGCAAAGCATGAATGATCGGCAGATCAAGGCCGTGGAGTTCGTGCAGCGCCAGGGGACGATCACAAACCGCGACTATCGGGAGCTGTGCTCGCACGTAGGCGCCGAGACGTTGCGCCTCGACCTGGCGGACCTGGTGAGCAAGGGCGTGCTGCTGAAGATCGGCGACAAGCGCGGCACGCGCTATATTCTGAAGTGAGTGCGGAAGCGAGTCGCCGCATCTGCCGTACGCGGCGCGGGCGTATCTTTCCCAAGTATCCCAATTGGGATACTTGGGATAATCGGTTGGGATAGTCCAAAATGTCTGGACTATCCCAATTTTCTTGTGAGTGGGCAATGAGGGTGCTATACTGTTTGAGTTATTTGAGGCTGTCGCGTGGATGTTTCGGCCCTGTGTTGCGTGTGGGAGCGTTGGTGGCGAAGTGAAGCTTATGACTGAAACGACGAAGGGACCTGCGGAGGAGTACGCCGTGCCCGCAGACTATGCACTGAGCCGCGAGGCGCAAGACGACCTGTTGCTGAACGACGGCGAGAACGACGAGTTGGAAGCGCAGCCGTCGATGACGTGGTTGCTGCTGCGTGAACTGGTCGAGACGGTGGTGTTGTCGCTGGTGATCTTTTTGCTGATCCGGCAGGTGGTGCAGAACTATCGGATCGAGAGCCACTCGATGGAGCCGAATTTCTATGAAGGCCAGTTCATTCTGGTCAACAAGCTGGCCTACAAGCTTGGCGCGCCGCAGCGGGGCGATATTATCGTTTTCCACAATCCGAATAACCCGGACGAGGACTACATCAAACGCGTGATCGGCTTACCGGGTGACACGTTGGAGATCTTCAACCAGTCCGTGCTGATCAACGGCGAGCCGCTAGACGAGCCGTATGAGCAGAATGTGCTGCGCCCCGACACCTATTTTGGGCCGGTGGTGATTGAGCCGGACCACCTGTTTGTGATGGGTGACAATCGCCCCAATTCGAAGGACAGCCGTAGTTTTGGGCAGCTGTCATCGGATTTGATAGTCGGTCGGGCGTGGGTGCGGGTATGGCCGCCGGCGCAGTTTGGCCGGGTGGGCCACTTTGGGCTGGAAGCCAACGCGGCCGCACAGGCGAACCCGTAAGGCGCCGCCAAATTGACTGTCGCGTTACGCGGCAGCAGGTGAACGTGCCGCACAAATGACAGCGGGAAAGCAGGGAACAGCGTGAGAAGTAAAGAGGAACGTGAGACGGAAATCGCGAGAGAGGTAATTGGCCGGCTGCAGCAATGGCAAAGCCGCGAGCCGGGTCCGCCGCTTGCCGGCGAGGCGTCGCTGAGCGCGCGCGAGGTGGCGGCGATGATCGACCATACGCAACTGAAGCCGGACGCAGGCGCGGACAAGATCCGCCAGTTGTGCGCCGAGGCAAGAGAGTACGACTTCGCCAGCGTGTGCGTAAATTCGGCGTGGGTTCCGCTGTGCCGCGACCTGCTCGACGGCTGCGCGGTGAAGGTTTGTTCGGTGACGGGTTTTGCGCTGGGCGCCAACCTGACGGCGGTCAAGCGCTACGAGGCCGAGCAGGCGATCCAGGCGGGCGCGCGCGAGGTGGACATGGTGATCGCCGTGGGGCGGCTGAAGGACGGCGACTATGCCTATGTGCGCGACGACATGGCGGCGGTGGTCGAGGCGGCGCACGCGCGCGACGTCCTGGTCAAGACGATCATCGAGACCTGCCTGCTGAGCGATGACGAGAAGGCAATTGCCTGTGCGCTGGCGCAAGATGCCGGCGCGGATTTCGTCAAGACGTCTACCGGCTTCAACGGCGCGGGCGCCAACGTAGCGGACGTGGCCCTGATGCGCGCTATCGTCGGCCCGGAGATGGGCGTGAAGGCGGCAGGCGGCGTGCGCACCCTGGACGATCTCTATGCCATGGTCGCAGCCGGGGCCACGCGAATCGGCGCCAGCGCCGGCGTGCAGATCATGCAGGATTTGGCGAGTCGAGCGCAGGGCGGCGGGAGGAACGCAGCTCCTGCGTCTGCCGGAGAGAGCTACTGATGTCCGACCGCGTGCAGGACTTTGCCCTGCTGATTGGCCATGCCTGGCGCTGCACAAACTGCCGAGACGCGCTGCTGGAGAATCCCGAGGCGACTTGGGTGGGCTACAAGCTGTCCGAGGATCAGCGCGAGCGCATCCGTAAGCTGACCAATGAGTCCTTCCAAACGATGATGAACCTGGTGGAAGTGACGGGGCTGTCGGCGCGCGAATTGGAGGCTGCGGTCGAACACCCGCGGGCGCGGCTGCGCCATTTGGGCAGCTATCGCGGCGATTATTTCTTTCGCACAGACAACAACTAAGTCAACTGATGCGCCAATTACGGCGCCCATCACTACGTCAGGCGACGCGGTTGCCGGCGACCTTTTTCGCGCGTAGACAGCGCGGCTTAACCAAGATGCGGGTGCCTGCCAGATGAAGCAAATCGTACCGGGGTTGTGGGAAATCGACGAGATCGGGGATGCTGTCCACTGCTATTTGTGGGAGTGGGCGGGCGGCCTCACACTGATCGATACGGGTATGCCCAAGGATGCGCGCACGGTCCTCGATGCGCTTGTGGCTGGTGGCTATGCGCTGCACGCGGTGAGGCGCGTGATCATCACGCATTCCGACGTCGACCACGCGGGCGGGCTGGCGAAGATCAAGCGCGCCACCGGTGCGAGCGTACTCTGCCACGCCGTGGAAAAAGAACTGCTCGAGCATCCGAACCGGCGGCTGATGGGGTCGGCGCTGTTCAAGGCAGTGATGAGCGTGACGAGTCTAATACCGGCTTTTCACCAAACGCCGGTTACGCCGCAAGAACTGATGGTCGACGGCGACGTCTTGCCGGAAGGCTTCACCGTGATCCACACGCCGGGCCATACGCCCGGCCATATTTCGCTCTTGCATCGCGAGAAGCGCGTGCTGATTGCCGGCGACGCGCTGTCCAACCGGGGCGGAAAATTGCAAGGGCCTATGGCGATCTTCACGCCCGATATGAAGAACGCCCAGCGCAGCATCTGGAAGTTGGGCAAGAAGTATGGCGACGATTACGAGACGATTGTGTTTGGGCACGGGGCGCCGATTCTCAGCAATGGCGGCAAGCGTGTCAAGGCCTTCGCCAGCCAGGTCTTTGCCACCGAAATTTAGGGCGCGCGACGGGGATCAGGCGACTTCGGCGTCTTCTGTGCGCCGGTAGACGACCTCGCCGTCGAACACAGTTAGGTCCACTTGCGTGTCGGCGACCTCCGTGTT
>JBBSBO010000059.1:0-8764 GCA_038251215.1 Caldilineales bacterium | reverse complement strand
TGCTGGGCACCGCCGCGCTGCTGACCTTGGCCGAGCTGCTGGCGCGACGCATCACGCGGCAAACGCCGCTGGAGGAATTGCGCCTGAGCCAAGCGGCGCTGATCGGCTCGGCCCAGGCGCTGGCGCTCGCCCCCGGCCTCAGCCGCAGCGGCACGACGATTGCCGCCGGGCTGGCAAGCGGGCTGCGCCGCGATGTGGCCGCGCGCTTCAGCTTTTTGTTGGGTACGCCGGCTTTCCTCGGGGCGGGACTGCTCCAGTTGGCGGACGCGCTGGCCGCGGACCGCGCCCAGGTAGTCAGCCAAGTTCCCGTGCTGGTCGCCGGCTTCCTGGCGAGCATGATCGTGGGTTTTCTCGCCATCCGCTTTATGCTCTCGTATCTGCGCGAGCATACGCTGTACATTTTCGCCGTCTATTGTCTGGCGTTGGGGCTGTTCGTGATCGTCCTGTCCACCTGGCGCGTCTAGATGCCCGCGCGTAGCTTTTTTCCGCTCGTTGCGGCGCTCCTGCTGCTAGGGGCGACGGCGTGCAGCCAAGCCGCGGTCGCAACGCCGCGCCCGGTCACGATCCAGATCAGCGGCGCCACCTCGATGCAGCCCGTGCTGCTGGATCTGGCGCGCCAGTTTATGCGCCAACACCCCCATGTCCTCGTCAATGTGGGCGGCGGCGGCAGCGCTCTGGGCGAAACGCGTGCGGTCGAAGGGCGTGTCACGCTGGGGGCCAGCACCTTCATGCCGCAGGACGACACGCCCAATGATCCCCTGGCGCATCGCACCGCCGATGCGATGGCGGAGGAAAGCGGCGACGCGCCGGTGCGCCCCACGACGGCGGCGAGCGTCGCCCTGGCGCGCCTGACGCGCATCCCCATCGGCATCGACGGCATCGCCGTCATCGTCCACAGCAGCAACCCTGTCAGCGATCTGACCATCCAGCAATTGCAGGATGTCTTCAGCGGGCGCATCTTGGATTGGCAGGAACTAGAGGAACCGGATGCGGGCGATGACGCCAGGAAGCACGCCGGCGAAATCCTGCTGATCAGCCGCGAGGAGGGTAGCGGCACGCGCACCGCCTTCGAGGCGCGCGTCATGGGCGATGCGCCCGTCTCGCTCACCGCCATGGTGATGCCCACCAGCCGGGACGTAGCCGAGTATGTGGCGCAGAATCCCTATGCCATCGGCTATGTTTCGGCCGCGTATCTTGCGCCCCGCCCGGACCTCGAACCGGCCGCCGCGGGCGCGCCGGCATCGACGCCCGGGCCGACGCCGGCGCCGACTCCAGTGTCAATGCCGGAAGGCGCGGCCATTCACGCCGTGTCCATCGACGGCGCGCGGCCCAGCGACGAAGCCGTCAGCCGCGGCGAGTATCCCCTCGTGCAGCCGCTCTACCTGGTCAGCCGCGGCGAGTCGCGCGGCTGGGCGCGCCAGTTCGTCGACTTCGCCCTCAGCCCAGCCGGCCAGGCCATCGTCGACCGCTACCACGTGCGCGTGCGCTGAGGCGCGTGTATATTGGCTGTTCACTGCGCTCTCTGCGTCCTCTGCGGTAAGTTCTTTCTCCGTCCCGACGGTGAGCGACGGTGAGATACGCCCAAAATCCGACAAAACAATTTGCATTTGGCTGCAACCTGTGCTAGAATACCCTGGTGTAGTGAGGCGATCAGCCTGGCTCACGACGGTTCACGGTTCGGCGTTTCAACTCAGTTTGGTGTGGCGAAAGTGGGTTTCCCCCCACTTTTGTTGTTGTAAGGGGTAAATATGTCTAAGGCTTTGATTGCTGGTATCAATCAAGTAGCGAGCGACAAGGGTCTCGACCGCGAGGTCATTTTTGAGGCGATTGAAGCGGCGCTGATTTCGGCCTACAAACGCAACTACGGCTCCATTGCCAATGTTACGTCCGAGGTCGACCGCGTCACCGGCGAAATGCGCGTCTATGCCGAGCGCGAGGTGGTGGAAGAGGTGCTCAATGAGCGCACCGAAATCACGCGCCCCGAGGCAAAACGCTTCGACGCCGAAGTCAACCTGGGCGACGTGATCCGCGTGCCCAGCCAACCTGCCAACTTTGGGCGCATCGCGGCCCAGACGGCCAAGCAGGTGATTTTGCAGCGCATCCGCGAGGCCGAACGCGACACCGTGTTCGAGAACTTCGCCCACCGCGTCGGCGAGATCATCAACGCGCAGGTGCGCAGCACCGACAACGCCTCCGGCGCCGTCACCGTGATGTTGGACGACAAACACGAAGCGCTCTTGTCACGCGAGGAGCAGATTCCGCGCGAGCATCTGCGCCGCGGCGACTACATCCGCGTCTACATCGTGGACGTCCATAAGAGCACGCGCGGGCCAGTGATCAAGCTCAGCCGCACGCATCGCAACCTGCTGCGCCGCCTGATGGAAATGGAAATTCCCGAAGTGCGCGAAGGCACGGTCGAGATCAAGGCCATCTCGCGCGAGCCGGGCGCACGCAGCAAGGTCGCGGTCATCGCTACCGTGCCGGGCGTGGACCCCGTGGGCAGTTGCGTGGGTATGCGCGGGCTGCGCATCCAAAACATCGTCAACGAACTGGCGGGCGAGAAGATCGACGTGGTGGAGTGGAGCCCCGAGCTGCCCGCCTACATCGCCAACGCACTCAGCCCGGCCAAGGTCAACCATGTGCTGCTGGATGAGAAGAGCACGATCAAGACCGCCATTGTGGTCGTGCCCGACCGCCAGCTCAGCCTCGCCATCGGCAAGGAGGGACAGAACGCCCGCCTCGCCGCCAAGCTCACCGGCTGGCGCATCGACATCAAGAGCGAGAGCGAAGCCATGAAAGAGGGCCTCGACCGCCTCGCCGCCGAACAGGCGCAGGCCGGTCGTTCGGCAGACCTCTTCGACGTGGTGCAGCGCTTCCTCGACGACGGGCCGGCCCAGCCGCCCGCCGAGGATTTGCTCTCCCGCGCCGCCCGCGCCTTGGAAGAGATCGACAGCAAGGCGCCCGTCGTCGACGAATCCGCCCAGAGCGAGTTACCCGAGGAGATGCCCGACATCTCCGCCGACCGCGAGTCGATCCAGGCCATGTGGCCCTCCGAAGCGGAGTTGCCGCCGGAGCCTGCGCCCATCTTCGAGCCGCTCGACTTCGGCGCCGAATCCAAGCCGAAACCGCCTGTGGAAGAAGCCGCATCGCCCGCCGCCGAGGAGCCTGCCCTGGCAGACCTGACGCAGGCGAACGCGCTGCCCGATGTGATCACTGCCGACATGTTGCGTACGCGCAAGAGCAAAGTCGAGATGGACAGCTTTGAGATCCCCGCCGAGCTTCTGGTCGGCCTGGACGACGACGATCTCGACGTTGACGTCGCCGCGGACGCCGAATGGGAAGAAGACGACGAGGATGCCCCGGCGAAGAAGGGCAAGGTCAAGCCCAAGGCCAAGAAACCGGTCAAGGCGGACGCCAAGCCCAAGACCAAGAAGCGCCGTCGCACCACCTTTGGCGGCGATGACGACGCCGGCGGATATTTCTAGCCTGGACGCAGGCCTCTGAGCGGGCCGCAGAGCAGGCCAGTTAGGACGAGAGGCATGACGCGCAAACTGCGCGGCCCGCGACCCAAGCATGTGCCGCAGCGTACTTGCATCGCCTGCCGGCAGGCCGAAGGCAAACGGGGCCTGCTGCGCTTGGTGCGCACGGCAAGCGGGGTCGCAGTGGACCCGACCGGCAAGCTGGACGGTCGCGGCGCCTACCTCCACCCCAGCCGCACGTGCTGGGAAACGGCGTTACGCGGCAACCGCATCGAGCAGGCGCTGCGCACGAAGCTGAGCGCCGAGGACCGGGCGCGACTCGCCGCCTATATGGCGACGCTGCCCGCTGCAGAGACAGATGAAGAGCCGGCGGCCCGTGTCGCCGGCGAAGATTGAACGAGGGTTTACGTAGTGGGTTCGCTCACTTTCCAGGAAGCTCAAAGCTCCCTGGAAGGTTTGAGAGACATGAAACTAAGCTATTGGCGCCGGCGCAGCAGCGCACAAAGCTGTGCGCCGGCATGGAGAATCGGCAATGATCGACAAACAAACAGGCAGCGCTAAGTAGCGCCATGTTGGCTAGGTATCTGGTTCTTCAGGGCAGCCAAAAACTGGGTTGCTCGGATCTGACCGGTCCGCGCACAACGCAGCCGAGGGACAGGCGGAGGACGGCTATGTAAGCTTTGGTCTAGGCTTTGCATTGACGGTCCGCCCCGCTTTTCTCCCCGCCCGTTGTCCTGATTCCAACCCTTCCGACATGTTTTAGTCACGTGTACGGCCTGCACGCGCAGCTTATCTGTGCGACCAGGCTGCCCTGTGCCTCGCCGGCAAGGCCGCGCCAGGCACGCCGTCGGAGTCATCGCCCGCGCGCCGCCTGTGCGGCTATGCGCTGCGGGCCAGTGGGAGCAGGAGACCGCGTGGAGCAGACGCTCACGCCAAAAGGGGGTACAGTCTATGGCAAAAGCCGCCACAAAAACTCGTAGCCGCGACGACGAAGTTGAAGAAACCGTCGCTCGCAGCAAGTCAAAAAGCAGTCCGAAGATTCAGGAGCGCGATATCGAAGCGGAAACACGTGAGCCGGTAGAATTCGTCGTCGTTGAGGACCACATCACCGTGCGCAACCTGGCGCGGTTGATGGATCGCAGTCCCATCGACTTGATCAAGGTGCTGATGCAATATGGCATCATGGCGCCGATTACGCACAGCATCGACCATGACACCGCCGTCATCCTAGGCGAAGAACTTGGCATCGCCGTCAACTGGCCCAAGCGCGAAGAAGTCGCGTCGACGCCGGAGGAAGCCGCCGCTGCCGCCGCCGAAGAAGAGCCGACCCGCCGCGCGCAAAACTTCGTCGAGCGCGTCGTGTCCGACGAGCAGGCCGACAACTTGGTCGAACGCCCGCCCGTCGTGGCGGTGCTCGGCCATGTCGACCACGGCAAGACGACGCTGCTGGACAACATCCGCCACACCGACGTCGCCGGCGGCGAGGCGGGCGGCATCACGCAACGCACCGGCGCCTACCAGGTCACCATCGACGGGGGCAAGATCACCTTCCTCGACACGCCGGGCCATGAAGCCTTCACGGCCATGCGCGCGCGTGGCGCCCAGGTGACGGACATCGTCGTGCTGGTGGTCGCCGCCGACGACGGCGTCATGCCGCAGACGCGCGAGGCCATCAGCCACGCCAAGGCCGCGGGCGTGATCATCATCGTGGCGCTCAACAAGATCGACCGGCCCAACGCCAACCCGCAGCGCGTGATGGAAGAACTCGCCAAGGAAGGCTTGCAGCCCGAAGAGTGGGGCGGCGACACGATTGTCGTGCCCGTCAGCGCGCTCAACAACGTGGGCATCGACGACCTGCTGGCGAACATCCTGGTGGTGGCCGAGCTGGAACAGTTCAAGGCCAACCCCAAGGGTCACTGCGTCGGCACCGTGATCGAATCCGAACTGGACCGCTTCCGCGGCGTCACCGCCACGCTGCTGGTGCAGAACGGCACCCTCAAGCGCGGCGACTCGATCATCATCGGCCCCACCTGGGGGCGCATCAAGGCCATGTTCGACTATGAGGGCAAGCCGATCAAGGAAGCCGGGCCAAGCACGCCCGTGATCATCCTGGGCCTGCACGAAGCGCCCGCCGCCGGCGACGTCTTCGAAGTCATGAGCAGCGAACGCGAGGCCAAGCAGACCGCCGAAGGGCGCCAGGACACCATCGACCGCGCCGCCAACGAGCCGGTGCGCCGCTCGATGTCGCTGGAGGAAGTCTTCGCCCGCTTCGAGGGCGGCGAAACCAAGACGCTCAACCTGATCGTGCGCGCCGATTTGCAGGGCACGCTCGAGCCGGTGCTGCACAGCCTAGAGGATTTGGGCAACGACGAGATCGGTGTCAAGATCCTGCAAGCCGCCATCGGCGACATCTCCGAATCGGACGTGATGTTGGCCGAAGCGAGCGATGCCGTCATCATCGGCTTCAGTGTGGGCACCGACAAGGCCGCGGCCTGGCGCGCCGAACAGTCCGGCGTCGAAATTCGCAACTACGAGATCATCTACAAGATGATCGAAGACATCGAAGCCGCGCTGACCGGCATGTTGGAGCCGATCTACGAGAATATCGTCATCGGTCACGCCCAGGTCCTGCAGCTCTTCAAGCTGCGCCGCGGCGTCATCGCCGGCTGCACCGTGACGGACGGCGTCGTCAAGCGCAACGCGCTGGCGCGCGTGACGCGCAAGGGCGAAGAGATCGTGCCCACGGCGCGCATCAACACCCTGCGCCGCTTCACCGAAGACGCCAACGAAGTCCGCAGCGGCTTCGAGTGCGGCCTCCGGCTGTCCACCGGGGATGAACTGCTGCAAGAAGGCGACGTGATCGAGGTCTTGGAACGCAAGCGTACACGCTAGGCGCACACAGTAAGCGCACACAGTAGGTGTACGCGGCGGCACAAGAGAGGCGGCGCGTCCAAGCGTGGCGCGCCTGCCACATTCGCGAACAGGAACGGGCAAACCGGCGGCGGCGTGTGCAAGCGTACACGCCGTATGTCGTGCCGCCCGCAACAACCAGATGGGAGGGCAGGATGTCAACCATCCGGCATCAACGCGTGGCGGAGATGCTTTTTCAGGAATTGAGCATTCTGATTGCCAACGAACTGGACGACCCCCGCGTCAGCTTGGTGAAGGTGACCTCGGTCGACGTCAGCCGTGACCTGCGCAGCGTCCAGATTTATGTCAATCATGACGACGAGACAGTGACCAAGAGCCAGGTGCTCAAAGGGCTGAAACATGCCGTGCCCTTTCTGCGCCGCGAGATCGCCAGCCGCTGCGGCCTGCGCGCCGTGCCTGAGCTGCTCTTCCACTACGACGACACGCCGGCCCGCGCCGCGCGCATCGACGAGCTGCTACAGCAGATCGCCGAGGAAGACGCGCGCCGCGCCACCGCGGCAACTTCTGCTACCCCTGCGCCGGACGCGCCCGGCGACGGCGCCGAACCCGCCCAGAGCGGCGCCTAGTCCACAAGCATCTTCGAGGAAGCTACCGGCTTCCTCGAAGATTGGCAAACTTACCCTGTAAGTCCCACCTAGCCAAAGACCGGAAAACACGCGATGATCGAGCCAACGCTGCTCAACGCCATCCGACAAGGACGCGACATCCTCTGCATCAGCCACATCAACCCGGACGGCGACGCCGTGGGCAGCCTGCTCGGCATGGGCTGGATCCTGCGCCGGCTGGGCAAGCAGCCCACGCTGGCGCTGCAAGACGCCGTGCCCTCCGAGCATTGCGTGCTGCCCGGCGCGGCGCAGATCCTCAGCCGTCCCATGCCCGAGTTCGAGACGGCGGTGCGCCAACATGGCTTCGACTTGATCATTTGCCTGGACTCTTCCAGCCCGGACCGCATGGGCGCGGCCTATGCGGTGCCGCAGCACGAACAGGCGACGCTGCTGATCATCGACCACCACGTCACCAACACGCGCTTCGGCGACGTCAACTGGGTGGCGCCCGAGTGCGCCGCCGTCTGCCAGATGCTGGTCTATTTGGCGGACGCGCTCGACATCACGCTGGACGGCGAACTAGCCGAGTGCCTGCTCACCGGCCTGGTCACCGACACCCTCTGCTTCCGCACCAGCAACACCACGCCGGACGTACTCGGCGCGGGCATGCGCCTGATGCAAGGCGGCGCCGACCTCAGCACGATCACGGCGCGCACGGTCAACCGCCGCCCCTTCAGCCTGATCAAGCTGTGGAGCAAGGTCCTGCCCGCCGTACAGTTGGAGGACGGCGTGATCTGGACCGCCATCACGCGCCGCGATATGCAGGAGGCGGGCGGCGGTATCGAGGACGTCAACCTGAGCAGCTTCCTCGTCACGGCGGACGAGGCCGACATCAGCGCCGTCTTCACCGCCACCGACCTGGAGGACGGCGCGCCGGCCGTCGAGTGCAGTTTCCGCGCCAAGCCCGGCTTCGACGTGAGCCAACTTGCCTTGGCGCTGGGCGGCGGCGGGCACCCCGCCGCCAGCGGCTGCACGCTGGCGGACGACTTGCCTGCAGTGATCGCCCAGGTAACGCCGCTAATGAAGGCCGCACGCCGCCAGTCCATACAGAATCAAGCGCAGCAGGAAACCCAGAACGGAGCGAACTCTGACAGCGCGCGCCGCTGACGTCGGGCTGCACGGCCTGCTCATCGTCGATAAGCCGGGCGAGCCGCTTGCCGGCGCCGCCGGCGAGACGAGCGCGCACGCATCCTCCAGCCGCGGCTACTCGAGCCACGACATCGTGCAACAAGTGCGGCGCTGGAGCGGGCAGCGGCGCATCGGCCACACCGGCACGCTCGACCCCATGGCGAGCGGCGTGCTTGTGCTCTGCCTGGGCCGGGCCACGCGCCTGGTAGAGTATTACCAGGGCCACGACAAGCAGTATGACGCCGAGATCGCGCTGGGCGCGGCGACCGACACCTACGACGCGACCGGCGTCGTCACCGCGGCTGCGCCCGTGCCGCCGCTCAGCCGTGACGAATTGGAGCAGATCCTCGCCCAGTTCCGCGGCGACATCCTGCAGACGCCGCCCGCCTACTCCGCCATCAAACAGCAGGGCGAGGCGCTTTATGCCAAAGCGCGTCGCGGCGAAGTTGTGCAGGCGGAGCCGCGGCCCGTCTCTATCCGCCGCCTGGAAATCACCGGCTACGAACCCGGCGCCCGCCTGGGCTTGCGCGTCACCTGTTCGGCGGGGACCTATATCCGCAGCCTAGCGCACGATATCGGCCGCGCCCTCGGCGCGTATGCGCACCTGGCACGCCTGCGCCG
>JBBSBO010000058.1:0-8851 GCA_038251215.1 Caldilineales bacterium | reverse complement strand
GATGGAGTTGTTCGCCCCCGGCGAAGAGGAGCCGTTGGCGAGCAGCTCCGGCGTCGAAGGGGGCGGCCCCGAGGGCGGCGGCGCGGCCCAGGTCGCGGATCAAGCGTTGCCCCGCAGCGGCGACTATACGGTGATCGTGTTTGGCCCCTCGCGCTTGGATCAGGGCGATGTCGAGCTGCTGCTGACGGTCGTGAGCACGGGCGCAGCCACCTCCACTCTTCCGTCGACAGTGACGGCAGGTTCTGCCGCCGCGCCGACGAGAGTCTCGACGGCGACGCCGATCCCGTCAGCCACGCCGCGGCCGCTGGGCATAACCTGCACGGTCAGCGCCGACCGGCTGAATCTGCGCTCCGGGCCGGGGTTGGAGTTCGCACCGCCCCTGGCTGTGCTGACGCGTGACACAGAGTTGTTGGCTGTGGCGCGCGACCCTAGCAACGCTTGGATCCAGGTGCAGGTCGTCGACACGGGCGACGTGGGCTGGACGAGCGCGGTGTCGCCCTTTGTGGCGTGCAGCGGGAGCGTCGCCGGCCTGCCGCTGGGCGTGATCCCGCCGCGACCGACGGCTACGGCAACGCCCTTGCCGACGGCGACGCCCTTAGCCACAGCGACGCCCTTGCCTACCCCCACGCCACAGAAGTTGGCGCTCATCTTCGTGCCCACCGACGGCGACGACGGCAATAATTTCCTGCGCGGCAGCGCACCCTTCAATTTTGGGCGTGCGGTGGCGCTGCCTGGCTTCCGCTTCGACCAGATCACGAATCCGATGGTCTTCCGTGACCGCATCGTGTTTGCGGTGGAGGTGTTTGACACGCGCGTGGGGTATACAGACGGCGACGGCATCTGGTATGTGGACTTCGCCATTCAGAATGACAACGGCCGCGAGGTGTACACGCACCGGGAAGAAAGCCCCGGCTACTGTCTGTTCGGTGGCGGCGAGCCGAATTGCGCCGTGCTCTTCTTTGCCGACAATGACCGTTGGCCTGGCGGCGGCGACAAGATCGAGGACGGCTTCTATACGGCGGTGATCGACATCGTGTCACGCAGCGCCGAGTCGACGCAATGGCGCTGGAGCTTTGAGATCGACCGCAGCGGCGGAGGCGAGACGCTGCCGCCGCCTCCGCCGGACGTGGAGCCGACGCCGACCGAGGTTCCGCCGGTGATCGAGCCGGCGCCGCCGGGCGGCGGCGAGACAACGGGCGATACGGCCTATATCACCGATATTCGCCTGCTGGATGGCCGCTATATCGTGACGTTCGAGACGAGCGGCTTTGTGCCGGTTGTGCCGGGGCTGCACGTTCACTTCTTCTGGGACACGGTGTCACCGGACGACGCGGGCGTGCCCGGTCGCGGGCCGTGGCAGCTTTATCCGCCTGGGCAAGGTGTGGGTACGAGTCCCTTCACACTGTTTGGCGAGGATGACCGGCCCGCGGGTGCGAGCCAGATCTGCATTCTCGTCGCCGATGCAGATCATAGCGTCCGGCAGGGTACGGGGAACTGCTATACGTTGCCGTAGGGCGAAGGATTGAGTCATACGTCATACGTCATGCGTGACGTTATGACGCATGACTCGTCTGGGCTTCTTCTACGGCTCGGTTGTGACAGCCAGGCCGAGCGCACGCTTTTGTAGCTCGCGGCGCACGGCGTCGAGGGCGGACACGGCGTCGACGCGCAGGTAGTCTAGGCCGGTGTGCTGCACGTTGTCGTTTTCGTCGTCGCCGTCATGGATGGGCACGCCGCCGCGGCGCAGCCAGGTGATGAGGTCGTCCACCGTGGGCAGCTCGCCGGTGGCGCGCTGATAGAACTCCTGCATGAGTAGGATCAGGCCGACGACGACGGGCGTGGCTTGGCTGGTGCCGTGCTGTACGGATTCTCCCTGCGGGCCGTTGATGCCGGAGGAGGTGACCGGCGCGCCCGGCGCGAAGATGTCGGTGTAAGTGTCGAGGTTAACGCTTTCGTGTAGCCGTTGCGAGAAGGGCGTGATCTGCCCCGGCAGCGAGGAGTTGGCGACCGCGCCGCTGGCATAGCGGAAGCCGCCTTCCGCCGCATCGTAGACCGCCCCGACGCTGACGCATTCGCGGATGATGGCGGGGAAGCCCATGCCCTGTTGACTCTTATGGCGGAAGTAATCGTTGCCCGCGGCAATGACCACGGCGACTTTGGCGTTGCGCAGGGCGCGGATCTTGTCACGCAGGCTGTTGCGCAGGATGGAGAAGACGCCGAAGTTGTCGCTGGTGTAGTTGCCGCCGTCACCCAGGGACATGCACACGGCGGTGATGTGGTAGGCCTCGCGGTGGTCGAGCACCCACTGCAGGGCTTGGTCGATCCAGCGGAAGTCGCCGCCGCCCTGGTTGGAGAGGACTTTGAGCGGCGCCAGGTTAGCCCCGGGCGCGATGCCGTGGTGGATGCCGTTGGCCGCGATGATGCCGCCCACGTTGCTGCCGTGACCGTTGCCGTCGGTAGCGTCGTCCGGATTGCCGCCGTTGTCCGCCGTGAAGTTGTGTTGGGCGATAATCCGACCCGCGAAGTCCACGTGCTCGAGATTCAGCCCGGTGTCGAGCACCGCCGCGGTCAGGCCGGCGCCGGAAACGCCAAAGGCCTGGCGCGCCTGGCTGACCCAGAGGAAGGCGTCGATTTCGACAAGAAAGGCGATCTGCGGTTCGTTGAACTGGATGGGGCGCTCGACCGGCGCAATGCCTAGCTCGGTCTCCGGCTCTTGCGGGGCGGGTTGTTCAGGTTGGGACATGGGGCGTCTCCTTGTAGGAACATGCCACGTACGAACGTACTGCCTATTCGCCGAGGATCCTGGCGGCGATGGAATCGGCGGTGGCCGCGGTGCGCGCGGCTTCGGCAGGGTCAAACGAAACGGGGGCGGCCTCGACGCGGCGCAGATACTCTTGCGTAGCCTGGTAACCTGCGTCCACGAGGGCGGCGCGGCGTGCATCGCTCATGTCGAACTCGACTGTACCGTAGCCCTGGGCAGGCAACCGCACCACGAGTTGGGCGAAGGCTTCGATGACGGCGTTGTCGTGCGCCTGCGTCATGGTGTTGATCAGCCGGGCGGCGCGCTGGGCGGTGGCCAGGTTGCCCAGGCTCAGGCCGGCGGGCGCGACGGGCGCGGCTGTTGCCCCTGCCGCCGCGCCCGGCAAGGCGAGCCGTTCGTCGATCAACAGGCCGAGCACGTTGAGGCTGCGCTTGTCGCCCATAACCGCTGTCACTTCGGGCTGGCGCGAGACCAGGAGCGCAATCGGGAAGCCGGAGAGCAGCCCGCCGTCCACGACTGTGTTGCCGGCGATGTCCTTGCCGCGATAGAGGCCCCACTGCGGCTGCCACACCACCTCTTGCCACAGGAGCGGGATGCTCATGGACATGCGCGCGCCCCACACGACGGGGCAATCCGGCGCGGTGTGCTGGTTGAGGATGAGCATGGCGGCGGAGACCGTGTCCGCCGCTACGAGGGTGAGCTCGAGGCCGGTGGCGGCATAGAGCTGGGCGAAGGTCAGCTTGCTGAAGCGCCGCGGCTGTCCGTTGAACTCGCCCACATCGAGCTTGCGCTCCAGCCAGGTCACGAAGCTGTCGGCGGCATACCAGCCGCCCTTCTCCACAAAGGAGAAGAGGTGGCGAAATTGCGGCGTGCGCACCAGGGCGCGCAGCAGCGCGTCGTCGATGCGGTCTTCCAGCCCGGCAGGCAGGAAGGGGATATCCGCCTGGCGCAACAGGCCGCGCAGCGAGCTGTGGTCGATGTCGTCGTCGCTGAACGGCTGCGGCGCCCCGAGGAAGGACGCAAAGACCGAGCGCCCGTTCTCCTGCTCGCTGAGTGTGGCTTGCATCTCCTGCACGCTGTAGCCGGCGGCGAGCAGCGTGGCCGTGATGGCCCCGGCGGAGGTGCCCAGCAGGCGGTCGTAGGCGTGCCCGCGCTCGGCGAGTGCGCGATAGGCGCCGACGAAAGCCATGCCTTTGGCGCCGCCGTCCTCAAATACAATGTCGTATTTCATCGCGATCTCCTTTGTGAACCAGGGTCCTTCACTTAAGTGAGACACAGTTCGTCATTTAACAAAAGCGAATCGTCTAGGGTTATCCAGGTCATTCTGGCGGTTCATTTGGACATCGGCGGCGTGGATTAGCTCTTCCAGTGAGGGGAAGAGTTTGTTGACGCAGACATTGTCCTTGAGGTGACGCCAGAAGCGTTCGATGGGATTGAGTTCCAGGGAGCAATACTTGGGCAGCCAGAAAATCAGGACACGCTGCTCAAAAAGGCTGAGGGCGGCCAAGCTCTCGCCGCTAGTATGATAGGCGGCGTTGTCTAGCACCAGGACGCAGCGTCCGGTGGGAAACTGATGGACGAAGAGATGTTCGAGAAAGGCGATAAAGGCTTGGCTGTTCTTTTTCTCACTCATGGTCCACGTGACCGTGTCATCGGCCCAATTGTAGGCGGCAAAGACATGATGCGTTTGCTGCACGCCGGGTGCCGGCACAAGCGGTTGTTGCCCGCGTTTGGTCCAGCAAGCCCGCAAGGGAGGATGCAGGCTCAAGGTTGTTTCGTCCATAAATAGGAGCTTGAAATCGTCTGTGCATGTGTTTTTTTTAGCGACTCGAGCGTTTCCTGGGCTTCTGCCTTAGCCACCGGATCCTGACGATGACGTAGATCATGCTTGGGGCGACGCAAGACATAACCGTGTTCTTTGAGCAGTTCGCCGATCCAGTTGATATGAATGCGGATGCCTGTCTGCTGCGCCAGGTGGTCCCGCAGCCGCTCCCGTGTCCAAATGGCGAACGCGTAGCCGTAATCCGCCGGAGCATGCGCAACCGTTTCCTCCAGAGCTGCAATGTAGGCGTCCGTCACCTTGCGCCGACCTGTCTTCACCGTCTTGTTGGCCAGCCCTTCGATGCCCTCAGCCAGAAAGTGACGATGCCACGCATAGATGATGGGCTTGCTGGCGGAGACAGTCTTGGCTATATCGGCTACTCTATATCCCAGGTGCAGGAGATGAACCGCTGTGGCCCGTCGTACAACCCGCGCCCGCCCGTCTTGCTTGATCGCTTGCGCCAATGTCTTGGCCTGTTCGTCAGTTAGTGTGAAATCAACTCGCTTTGGCATACCTGCTACTCTACCGCAGATTGCCATCAAGTTAAAAACCCTGACGTGTACTACTTAAGTGGAAAAAACGCCGATCACGTTGAAATAAGCCCTTCTATCCTCTGCGTGCTCTGCGACCTCTGCGGTTCTAGCTGTTGCTTTTTCTCTTGGAGCCCTTTACGACTTTGCGGTTTGCAGTATAATCAAGCCTATATCTGCGCTGGATGTCTGATTAATGAAGCGCAGACTCGCTGAAACCGATAGAAAGGATGCCGCTCGTGGCCTCGCCTCGTCCCCTAGCTTCCCAAGCGCTCTACACCGCTTGCCACCTGGACCACATGCAGTTCGACACGACCGACGACGTGAAAGACCTGGACCACTTCCTGGGCCAAGCGCGCGTGCTCAAGGCGCTTGACCTGGGCGTCAGCATCAAGCGTAAGGGCTACAACATTTTCGCGCTGGGGCCGAGCGGCGTGGGCAAGCATACGCTGGCGCGTGGCCTGGCGGAAGAACAGGCCGCGCAGGAGCCGCCGCCCTCCGACTGGGTGTACGTCAACAACTTCGCCCAGCCGTCCAAGCCTCGCGCTTTGCGCCTGCCGCCCGGCACCGGCGTGCAGCTCAAGCAAGACATGGAGCAGTTGATCGAGGAGTTGCGCACCTCGCTGTCGGCGGCCTTCGAGAGCGAAGAATACCAGACGCGGCGTCGCGCTTTGGAGGCGGAATTCCACGAGCAGCAGCAGGAGAGCTTCAAGGGGCTGCAAGAAAAAGCCAAGGAAAAGGGTCTCGCCCTGCTGCGCACGCCGGGCGGCCTGGCCTTTGCGCCCCTGCGCGAGGGCGAAGTGCTGCCGCCGGAGGAATTCCAGAAGCTGCCGCAAGAGGAGCAGACGCGCCTGGAGGCCGAGGTCGACAGCCTGCAACAGGAGCTACAGGCCGTCCTCCTCAAGGTGCCGCGCTGGGAACGCGACTTCCGCGCCCGCCTGCGCGAGCTGCAACAGGAAGTCTCCGGCTTTGTGTTGGCGGACGTGATGGAGGAGCTATACGCCAAGTACAAGGACCTCGCCAACGTCACCGACTATCTCCACGCCGTGCAGGATGAGGTGAGCCAAAACCTGGGCGGCTTTATGGAGGCGGACGAGGAGAAACCCGGCGCCGACGCGCAGGAAGCCTCGGCGCCGGTGCTGCCCGACGGCCTCAAGGTGGCCCCCGCGCTGCGCCGCTACCTGGTCAACGTGCTGGTCGACGCCTCGCACGCCACGGGCGCGCCCGTACTCTACGAGAGCAACCCCACCTACTTGAACCTGGTGGGGCGCGTGGAGCAGATGGCGATGATGGGCGCACTGGTGACGGACTTCACCCTGATTAAGCCCGGCGTGCTGCACCAGGCCAACGGCGGCTATCTCATCCTGGACGCGCTCAAAGTGCTCACCAGCCCCTACGCCTGGGAAGGGCTGAAGCGCGCCCTCCAGTTCGGCGAAATCCGCATCGAATCGCCCGTGCAGATGATGAGCCTCACCAGCACCGTCTCGCTCGAGCCGGAGCCGATCCCGCTCGACATCAAGGTGATTCTGGTGGGCGACCGCATGCTCTACTACATGCTGGCGCAGTCCGACCCGGAGTTCGGCGAACTGTTCAAGGTGACGGCGGACTTCGACGACGAGTTCGTGCGCAACGAGGAAGTAACCGAGCAATACGCCCACCTGATCGCGGCCATGGTGCGCAAGGAAGAGCTGCTGCCCTTCGAAAAGGGCGCGGTCTGCCGCGTGATCGAGGCCGCAGCGCGCGAGGTGGAAGACGCCGAGCGCCTCAGCGCGCGTATGCGCAACGTCGTCGACCTCATGGAGGAAGCCGACCATTGGGCACGCGAGACCGGCGCGACACGTGTGTCGGCGCAACATGTGGAGCAGGCCATCGAAGCCCGCATCTACCGGGTCGACCGCCTGAGCCGGCGCATGCAGGAGGAAATTGTGCGCGGCACGATCTTGATCGACACGGGGGGCGAAGCGGTGGGGCAGATCAACGGCCTTTCCGTGATCCAGATGGGCGCCTATGCCTTTGGCAAGCCCGCGCGCATCACCGCCAGCGTGCGCATGGGCCGCGGCGAGGTGGTGGACATCGAGCGCGAAGTCGAGCTGAGCGGGCCGCTGCACTCCAAGGGCGTGCTGATCCTCTCCAGCTTCCTGCGCGGGCGCTATGCCGCCGATCAACCGCTCTCGCTGGGCGCCAGCCTCGTTTTCGAGCAATCCTATGGCGGCGTGGACGGCGACAGCGCCTCCTCGACCGAGCTGTACGCGCTGCTCTCGGCCATCGCCCGCGTCCCGCTCAAGCAGTCGCTGGCGGTGACCGGCTCGGTCAACCAGAACGGGCAGGTGCAGGCCATCGGCGGCGTCAACGAGAAGATCGAAGGCTTCTTCGACCTGTGCGTCGAGCGCGGTCTGACCGGCGAGCAGGGCGTGCTGATCCCCGCCTCCAACGTCAAGCACCTGATGCTGCGCAAGGACGTCGTGGCAGCCGCCGCGGACGGCAAGTTCGCCGTCTATCCCGTGGAAACCATCGACCAGGGCATCGAAATCCTGACCGGTATCCCCGCCGGCGCGCGCGACGACGAGGGCCATTACCCCCCCGGCACGGTCAACCGCATGGTGGCGGATCGCCTGGCGGAGTTCGCCGAGCGGCGGCGCGAGTTTGAGGAATCGCCCGACGACAAAGAGGATAAAGCCGGCAAGGACGCCTAGCGACCGGTCAGCGAGTGCAGACGAGATCAGAGAGCAGAGCAGGCAAGGAGTCAAGCATGGCAGCAACCCAAAGGCAGCCGCAAGGCAATGCACCGGAACCCGAGGCGCCACAGGCCAACCGCATCTTGGTCGCGCTGGACGCGTCACCTCAGAGCGAGGCGGCGCTGCGCGCGGCAGCCGAGTTGGCAGCGCTGCTCGAGGCGGAGTTGGAGGGCCTCTTTGTCGAGGATATCAACCTGCTGCACCTGTGCGGCCTGCCCTTTGGCCGCGAGATCGGCTCGTATACGGCTTCGGTGCGGCGGCTGGATGACCGCGCCATGGAACGCTATCTGCGCGTGCTCGCCGTAGGCATCCGCCAGGCGATGGAGCGCGAGGCGGCGCAGCGCCCTGTGCGTTGGACGTTCCAGGTGCGTCGCGGCGCGGTGGTGGCGGAGTTGCTGGCGGCGGCGCAGTCGGCTTCGATGCTGAGCATGGGGCGCGCCGGGCAGGCTCGGCGCTCGGCGCTCGGTTCCACGGCGCAGTCGCTCGTGCGCCAGTCGTCGCGACCCTTGCTGATCTTAGGCGAGAATGGCGGGCTGAAACATCCGCTCTCGGTGCTCTATACGGGCAGCGAGGCGGCGGACCGCGCCCTGCGCCTGGCGCTGCACCTGGAACAGCGCAATTCCGGCGGGCTGACGGTGTGGGTATGGGCCGAAGAGAGCGCCTCGCCCCTCGACACGCTGCACGCGCGCGCCGAGGCCCTGGTGGCGCAGGCGGGCCTGCACGACACGGCCTCCGTGATCGCCGGCCGCGGCCTCGAGGAGCTGCTCGACAACACAGATACAGGAACGCTGGTCCTGCCGGGCGAGCGCGCCTATCTCCTGTCGCGCTGGAGCGGCCCTACCCTCCTCGTTCCCTAGCGGATCGTCACGTCGCCCAGCTTGACCATGTCGTTGGCTGAGGCCGCGCCGCCCGTGGCGGTGACGGGCAGCCGCGCCGCGCCGCTGCTGCCGTCTGTATACAATCCTAACCACACCTCAAAATCCCCCGCAGGCGTGTCGCGCGG
>JBBSBO010000057.1:0-8862 GCA_038251215.1 Caldilineales bacterium | reverse complement strand
CAAGATCAGCCAGGACTTCTTGGGCGACGAGCGCTTCGTCATGTTCCTGGGCGACAACGTGATCGAAGGCGGCATCAGCACGCTGATCCAGGAGTTCGCCGGCTCGGCCTGGAACAGCCAGGTCGTCCTCACCGAGGTGGACCAGCCGCAGCAATATGGCGTGGCGGAGCTGGACAACGACCGCCGCATCGTGCGCCTGGTGGAGAAGCCGCGCAACCCGCCCAGCAACCTGGCGCTGGTGGGCATTTACATGTTCGACGCCAACATCTTCGAGGCCGTCAACGGCATCCAGCCCAGCTGGCGCGGCGAGTTGGAGATCACCGACGCCATCCAGTGGCTGGTGGACCATGATTTCCAGGTACACCCCTACGTGCATCGCGGCTGGTGGATCGACACGGGCAAGCACGCCGACCTGCTCGAAGCCAACAACCGCGTGCTGGCGGAGCTGACGCACCACGTCGAGGGCTATGTCGACCGCGACAGCCAACTCGACCACCTGGTCACGGTGGAGCGCGGGGCGGAGGTGATCAACAGCGTGCTGCGCGGGCCGGCGATCATCGGCGAAGACTGCCGCATTGTCAACAGCTACGTCGGCCCCTTCACCAGCATCTATCACCACACGCACATCGAAGACAGCGAGATCGAACACAGCATTGTGCTGGATCACAGCCGCATCGTGGGCATCCACAGCCGCATCGAGGACAGCATCATCGGCCGCGATGTGGAGGTCACGTTCAGCCCGATCAAGCCCAAGGCCTATAAGATGACCCTGGGCGATCATTCTAAAGTGGGTCTCTTATAGCGCCTCAAGTTTTTGACCGTCACGCCGACCGCCCTATGCTGGAGGTTTCGACGCCGTTTGCCATCACCTCTGCGCCCGCCCTCGCCGCCGCCCTGCGCAGCAACGCCTGCCCGGCTCATGCACAGCCGGCAGCCGCGCTTTTTGCGCGCGAGCGGCTTGTGCCCATGTATCGCATCCGCCGACCGGCCCCCGGCGCGCAGCTTGAAGCTGAGGCCGGATCTGTGTTCGAGTGGGAAGCCGAAGCCGCCGTGCATGTCCTGGGCGAGGTGGCGGAGCGGCTGCGCCGGCTTGGCCCGGCCTATGCCGAGTGGCACGAGTTCGATGCCTGCGCCTATTTCGACCTGCTGCCCGCGCAGGCGCAGCGGTTGGTGCGCGTGTCCGAGCGCGTCGCCACGGTACATGTGACGTTTTTCGCCGACCTGCTGCTGCCCTCGTTCCGCCTCGCCGAGCGCTATTGGGCCGAGACGTACTGCCCGGCCTACCGGCTCATGCGGCGCGGCCTGGACCGCGCCGCCGCGCCGCGGCCCGTGGTCGACGCCTTCCAGAACACGGTGCAGCCGGCGATGGTGCAGCACTGGCTGGCGCTGCAAGAGGTCTTGGCGCAGGCGCGGCGGCTCTTGGCGCAGGATGTGGCCTTTCTGGCGGCGAACGGCAGCGAGGATGAGCGCGCCCGCCGGCGACACGCCTGGCAGCAACGCCCCGCCGCCGGGATCGACGCCGCCTTGCTGCCGCCCTTGCCCGCGCTGCCCACGCTGACGCTGTCCGTCGATTTTCCCTTGCCGCCCTACCGGCAGCCGGGCCGCTTGCGCCGGCTGCGCGCCAACCGTGCGCGTCGCCGCCCCACAGCCTGGAGGCCGGCGCAGGCGTATTTCAAATAGATTCTGCGTAGTTCTTGGAGGATATCTTCGAGGAAGCCGGCAGCTTCCTCGAAGATGGACATATCCGACCTGAGGGAGGAAACCTGCATGCAACATTTGCTCGTCACCGGCGGCGCCGGCTTCATCGGTTCAAACTTCGTGCGCATGGTCTTGGAGAAATATCCCGACCTCAGCGTCACGGTCTATGACAAGCTGACCTATGCCGGGCGCATGGAAAACTTGCAGGACGTGGCGACCGCCTACGCCCCGCGCTATCACTTTGTGCAGGGCGACATCTGCGACGCCGCCGCCGTGGAAGCCGCCATCGCCGAACACGGCATCGACGCCATCATCAACTTCGCCGCCGAAACGCACGTCGACCGCAGCATCCTCGACCCGGACGCCTTTATCCAAACCGACATCTACGGCACCTATGTGCTGCTGGAAGCGGCGCGCAAAGCCGGCAACCTGCGCTATCACCAGATCAGCACCGACGAGGTGTACGGCCATGTGGCGGGTGAGCATCGCAGCCTGGAGAGCGACTGCGTGGCCCCGCGCAGCCCCTACGCCGCCAGCAAAGCCAGCGCCGACCACCTGGTCAACGCCTATTTCATCACCTACGGCCTGCCCATCACCATCAGCCGCGGGGCCAACAACATCGGCCCCTATCAATACCCGGAAAAGGTCGTACCGCTCTTCGTCACCAACGCGCTCAACGACATGCCCCTGCCCGTCTATGGCGACGGACGCCAGCGCCGCGACTATCAATATGTGCTCGACCACTGCCAAGCCGTGGACCTCGTGCTGCATGAGGGCGTGCTGGGCGAAACGTATAACATCGGCACGGGCACGGAGCTGACCAACTTAGAGATGGTGGAAATCCTGCTGGACGAGCTGGACAAGCCGCGCACGCTGATCCAGCACGTGGAAGACCGCCTGGGTCACGACCGCCGCTATTGCCTGGATGTACACAAGATCATGGCGCTGGGCTGGGAGCCGGACTACTCGCACGAAGAAGCGCTGCGCATGACGGCGCGCTGGTACATGCACAACCAGTGGTGGTGGGAGCCGATCCGCTCCGGCGAATTCCGCGACTACTACCACCGCGTCTACGGCAGCCGCAAGCGCCTGTCGTGACAGCCCGGGCCTAACTCCATGAACCCGACTACATGAAGATCGTTCGCGCTGCCTCCGCCGACCTCGAGCGCATCCGCCGCCTGATCCACACGGCGCGCTATCGCTACACCGACTATGGCGTGGAAGACCTGCCCTCGCTGCTGGACAAAGCCGTCTGCCTGATCGGCTTGGAAGGCGAGGCGCTGTGGGGCTTTGCCGGCGTGCAGGTGGAGGCGCGGCCCGTCACCCTGCCCGCGCCGGCGCCCACGCGCGCCTATCTGCGCGGCCTGGCCCTGCGCGCCGGCTATGCTCCGCAGACCCATCTCCCGCCGCTGTTCGCCGCCCTCGAAAGCGAGCTGCGCCAACGCCGCCAAGCACTGCAGATCATCACCTACGGCGGCGACCCATGGATGGCGCGCGCCCTCTCCGAGGCGGGTTTTGCCGTATTGGACGAGGTGCAATTCTTCGTGCTGGATCGCCTGCGCCGCCGCGGCCCCGCCTTGCCCGTCCCGGCGCAGCCGGCGCGTTTGCAGCCCGCCCGCGCCGCCGACTTGGCGCCGCTCGCCGAAGTGGACGCCGCAGCTTTTCCTCCTTTGTGGCATTTCGGCTATGAGGATATGCTGGAGTTGCTCCTGCGCAGCCGCATGCAGATCGCCTGGCACGACAGTCGGCCCATCGGCTATAGCGCGCTGATCGCTAACTCCGGCGCCGAAACCCAGCTGGCGCGCCTGGCCGTTCACCCCGCCGTGCAGAAGCAGGGCATCGGTCGCCAGCTGCTATACGACGCCGTGCGCTATGCCGTGGAAGCCGGCTACGAGACGCTGGCGCTCAACACGCAGACAGACAACCTCCGCTCGCAACGCCTATACCGTTCGTTCGGCTTCCAACCGATCGCCTCGCCTATCGCCGTGTTGGGGCGAGAGCTGGCCTAACCTGTTATGCAACGGCGTGCAATTTGTCCGGCAAACATACGCGCCGGCGCAACCATTCTGCATGATTTTTTTGGTTCTTTCCCCAACAAAAGGATTTATCCCCGGAGTTATCCCCAGTTGGCGGAAAAAAAATGGGGAAAACCGGGAAAACATGCTACAGTAATGACCGAAGTTCGCCCTATGACAATGCCCGCAGCCGGTTGCCTTGTTCGTTAATCGCCCCAGGGAGCGCTTGCCCTCGCCGTGATGCTAAACGTCTCTCTGCGCAAACGCGTGACCTATGTCCTCGGCTTATTTGCTGTGCTGGTGATGGTGGGCACGTTCGGCTATATGCTGCTCGAAGGCTGGCCTCTGCACGAGGCCCTCTTCATGACGATCATCACCATCAGCACGGTGGGCTACGGCGAAGTCATCCCCCTCAGCCCGCGCGGCGAATACTTCAGCATTATCCTGATTTTGCTGGGCGTGGGCAGCGGCGCCTATGTCTTCAGCGTTGTGACGGACTATGTGATCGCCGGCGAGCTGGGCGGCACTTTACGGAGACAGAGAATGCTGCGAGCCATCGACAAGCTGAATAAGCACTATATCATCTGCGGTTATGGCCGCGTGGGCGAACACGTGGTGGACGGCCTGCTCTTCCAGAAGATCGGTGTAGTCGTGATCGACGCCGACGAGCGTCATATCAGCGATTTCGACGAGAAAGGCGTCCACTATGTGATCGGCGATGCCACCGACGACGCCATCCTGGCGGCGGTCAACATCGAACACGCCGCCGGCCTGTGCTCGTGTCTGCCCGACGACGCCACCAATGTCTTTGCCGTACTCAGCGCCCGCGCCCTCAACCCGAACCTGTTCATTATTGCGCGCTGCAACGCCATGACCAGCGAACAAAAGTTGCGCATGGCGGGCGCCGACCAGATCATCAACCCCTATATGATCACCGGTCACCGCATGGCCGCGCAGCTGATTCACCCGCGCGTGGTCGAATTCCTCGATGTGTTCATGCGTAAAGGCGGCCTAGAGCTGCGCATCGAAGAGATAGTGCTTCCCCCCGACAGCGCCATGAGCCGGCAGACGCTGGGCGAAGCGCATGTGCGCGCCGAGACGGGCGTCAACGTCCTGGCGGTGCGCGGGGCCGAGGCCGACGCCCCGGAAATCGGGCCGACCGCCGACTATCAGTTGCACGCCGGCGACTCGCTGATCTGCCTGGGCACGGCGGAGCAATTGGCGCAACTGGCAGCCAAAGTCAAAGTGCGCACACAAGGTCCGCGTGTGCCGGCCTCGCGCTGAGGCTGCCGCGCCCTCGTTTCTCCGCCCAAGACATTTACATAATCACATCTGGATGCCTGCCTACTTGCGGGCGGCTCTCATTTCCTGTAAAATACAGGGCAGTGAAGATAGATCAACAGAGCAGTTTAACAGAGGCAGCATTTACGCATGGCCCGCCCGCTGCGTAAGTCTTATAAGGAGTGATCCCCGCGTGCAGTCTCGGAAATTTCAACCTGCAATTCCGGCCTGCAATTCACGGCGCAGCGCCTGCGGGATGCCACTCCTGCCGAGGAGCAGAGCAATCGGTGATTCGCCCGTTTCGATTCGGTGACATCTTTCTGATCCAGCGCCTTGGGCGGCAGGCGACGCGACTGAACATTGCGCCGTCGCTGCTCCATCGTCACGCTGCGCTATGGGCATTTCTGAGGCCGATCAATCCGTGGGATGACGCCAAGGTGACAACCTATATTTTGCGCCGGCAGGGCCACGGGCTAATTGGCGACGGCTTCTTGCAGGTGCAAAAACGCGCCGGTCGCCCGGAGATCGACGTATCATGTCTCGCGCCCGGGCTGGATATGCCGCTCGGTCACCCCGTCATTTGGGAAAAGCTCCTCTCGCAACACGCGCAGGAGGCGGCGCAGCAGCACATCGAACGCATCTACGCCGATGTGCCCGACCAGCCGCTCCCCATCAGCACCCTCGGCCATATCGGTTTTCGGCCGTATCTGCGCCAGACGATTTGGCGTCTGAACGCGCAGGGCATCGACGATTATGCGGCGCTGCTCGCGGCGGACATCCGGCCGCAGAGCAAAGCCGACGAATGGGCGCTCAAGCAGCTCTACCGGCGCTGTATGCCGGAGGCGGTGCAGTTGGCTGAGGGGATGGTGCATGACAGCGCGCTCAAGCCGCCCATCCTGGATTGGTGGGATGGCGGCGCGTACAGCAATTCGGTGCTGGTGACACGCGGCGAAGTGCGCGGCTCGATCCAGCTTGCCCAGGGCGAGCGCGGCTATTGGCTGCAAGTGTGGGCCGATTTCATGGACCCGGACACGTCCGCGCTGCACCAGCTGCTGCGTTTCGGCCTGACGGAGATCCAGCGGCGCGGCGTGCGCCAGCCCGTCTACACCAGCGTATGCGAGCATCACGGCGCGCTGGGCGCCATTCTGATGGACTATCATTTTGCGCCGGTCACGGACCGCGCCAAGATGGTCAAGCATGTGACGCAATGGCAGCGCGTGGTCGCGCCGGCGCCGCTCACCGCTATGGAGAGAGTGCCGCACGTGGCGACGGTTCCTTTTCGCCTGCCCGACGGCGCCGCGACGCCGTCCCCTGTCGCCCATCGTTGCAGCCCCGTCCCGGCGCATCCGCCCGCCGGCAGCCGTGGATGAGCGTCCTCGCCCGGCGCCAAGTGAGCGCCTGCCGCGCGCAATATGCCGGAACATATACCCGGCGCGCGCCGTCCTACTATGTTGTTGGGTGGTCAAATTGAAGAGAATAAATCGCAGAGAATAAGACACAATTGAACTACAGAGAATCAACCCAGAGAGAATTTACTCACAGAGAATTTACTCACAGAGAATCTACTCAGATAAAGGATTTGAACATACACACCCCCCATACGGCAACACTCCAGATCACAGATGACTTGGACTTGCTGCTCGACATCTTGCCGGAACGCATTCAGCAGGCGCTGCAAGAGGCGAACCACGCCAACGACTTGATTGAGGTGGTGATGGACCTGGGCCGCCTGCCCGAAGCGCGCTTCACCGACCACGAGGTGTATCTGAGCAACTCGGAAATTACCGTCGAGGACCTGCAACGGGTCATCGACCGCATCGGCGAATTCGGCGCCGACAACCGCGCCGGCATCGAGCGCACCCTGCACCGCATCTCCGCCATCCGCAACCGGCACGGCGAGGTGATCGGGCTGACCTGCCGCGTGGGCCGCGCCGTCTACGGCATGATCGAGATCATCAAAGACATCGTGATGGGCAACAAGAGCATTCTGCTCTTGGGCAGGCCCGGCGTGGGCAAGACAACGCTCCTGCGCGAGGCCGCGCGCGTGCGCAGCGAAGACCGGCGCGTGATCATCGTCGACACCAGCAACGAAATCGCGGGCGACGGCGACATTCCGCACCCGGCGATTGGCCGCGCGCGGCGCATGCAAGTGCCGGAACCGTCGCTGCAACACGAGGTGATGATCGAAGCTGTGGAGAATCACATGCCCGAAGTGATCATCATCGACGAGATCGGGCGCGAGCAAGAAGCCGTAGCCGCACGCACCATCGCCGAGCGCGGCGTGCAGCTGATCGGCACGGCGCACGGCAATTCGCTCGACAACCTGCTCATCAACCCGACCCTCAGCGACCTGGTCGGCGGCATCGAGTCCGTCACGCTGTCGGATGAAGAGGCGCGGCGCCGCGGCACGCAAAAGAGCGTGCTCGAACGCAAAGCGCCGCCCACCTTCGACGTGCTGATCGAGATCCAGGACCGCCACACGCTGGCGATCCATCATGACGTCGCCGAGGCGGTGGATGCGCTCCTGCGCGGCCGCCCGCTGACGCCGGAAGTGCGCTTCCTGGACGACAAGGGCGAGATCCACATCCAGAAGACCGTGGACAGCGCGCGCCCCAACCAATTCGGGAACTATGATCGCGAGCGTGAACGCACGCGCAAGCCGCGCGCGCAAGAGTGGAGCGAACCCAGACCGTCCTTCACGCCCGGCGCATCCGGTGGAAGCGGCGCGTCCGGCTTGCCCGACGGCAGAAACGGCCTCAGCGAGCGCGACACGGCCCCCATCGAAGGGGGCAACGGCAGCCGCGACGCCGCCGCGGCGGGCGAACGCAAGACGGTGCGCATCTATCCCTATGGGGTGGGCCAAAACCGGCTGCGCTCCGCCGTCAGCAGCCTCAACGTGCCCGTGCAGATCGTGGATACCTTGTCGGGCGCAGATGTGATCATGACGCTCAAGAACTACTATCGCCAGCAGCCGCAGCTGCTGGTCGACGCCGAGCGGCGCAACATCCCGATCTACATCTTGCGCAGCAACACCGTCACGCAGATGGAGCAGTGTTTGGCCGACATCTTCCATATGCAGAGCGAGCCGCTGGACGTCTTTACCGAGGCCATGCGCGAGACGCAGGAAGGCATTCAGAAGGTGCTCAACGGCTCCGCCGATGCCGAACTGCCGCCTCGCTCCGCCGCGATCCGCAGCCAGCAGCATCAACTCGTGCGCGCGGCCAACCTGATTAGCCACAGCTACGGCCGCGAACCGTTCCGTCGCGTGCGCATCTTCAACCGCTAGTCAACCTGGCGAACTCTACGCGTAGACTATCTGCCAGGAAGCGTGATGCAAGTCAAGAAATACCGACGGTAGTAACGACCACAGAAACGAACGTAGGCGCATGAGCCGGTTTATCACCTTTGAAGGGCCGGAGGGCAGCGGCAAGAGCACACAGATTCGCCTGCTCGCCGCGGCCCTGCAAGAGCAAGGGCTGGCAGTGCTGGCGACGCGCGAGCCGGGCGGCACCCCGATCGGCGACGCCATCCGCACCATCCTGCTCGACGCCCGGAACATGCACTTAAGCCCGCGCGCCGAGACGCTGCTCTTCAACGCGGCCCGCGCGCAGTTGGTGGACGAAGTGATCCGTCCCGCCCTCGCCGCGGGCAAGTGGGTGCTGTGCGACCGCTACGCCGACAGCACGCTGGCCTATCAAGGCTATGGTCGCGGCCAGTCGCTGGAGGCGCTGCGCCTGCTGGGCCGCTATGCTACCGACGACCTGACACCGGACCTCACCGTCTATTTGGACATCGACCCGTCGGCGGGCTTGGCGCGCAAACAAAACGGCGCGGCCGAAGAGTGGAACCGCATCGAGCAGCAGGAGCT
>JBBSBO010000056.1:0-9005 GCA_038251215.1 Caldilineales bacterium | reverse complement strand
TCGGTAATGTTACCAAGCTCGACGCCATCGATGGCGCTCTTGACCGCGCCGCAGTGCTCGTGACCCAGAACCAAGATGAGCTTCGCGCCTGAGACGTGGCAGGCGAACTCCATCGAACCAAGAATGTCAGCGATGACGAAATTTCCGGCGACGCGAGCCACGAAGATATCACCGATGCCACGATCAAAAACATCTTCCACCGGCACGCGCGAGTCGACGCAGGAAGACCTCTTCCGCGCCATCGACGAGGGCGACTTCCCCAAATGGCGCGTCGCCGTGCAGATCATGCCGGAGATGGAAGCCGAGCAGACGCCCTATAACCCGTTCGACCTGACCAAAGTTTGGCCGCACGGCGACTACCCGCTGATCGACGTGGGCGTGCTGGAGCTAAACCGCAACCCCGACAACTACTTCGCCCAGATCGAGCAGGCCGCCTTCGCGCCCTCCAACATCGTGCCGGGCATCGGCTTTTCGCCGGACAAAATGCTGCAAGCGCGCATCTTCTCCTATGCCGACGCCCATCGCCACCGCCTGGGCACGCACTACGAGGCGCTGCCCGTCAACGCCCCGCGCTCGCCCATGCACCACTATCACAAAGATGGGGCCATGCGCTTCTTCCCCAACAACCCCAACGCGGACGCCTACTATGAACCGAACTCCTTCGGCGGCCCCGTCGAGCGGCCCGACATGGCCGAGCCGCCGCTGAAGATCTCCGGCGACGCCGACCGCTACAATCATCGCGAGGGCAACGACGACTACTCGCAGCCGCGCGCGCTCTTTAACCTGTTCGACGACGGGCAGAAGGCGCGCCTCTTCTCCAACACCGCCGATGCCATGCAGGGCGTGCCGGACTTCATCGTCGAGCGCCAACTGGGTCACTTTGAACAGGTGCATCCGGACTATGCCGCCGGCGTGCGCTATGCGCTGGCAGCCAAGGCCAATCAAATGGACGAAGCCAACGTGATGGCGAGCCTCAACGCCCAGGTGTAAAAGGTCGAAGTCTAGCGTGGCCCGCCTTTCAGGAAGCGAAAAGCTTCCTGAAAGGCGTTTGCGACGAATCGTATTGGGTTAATATTGGATCGTGTAGGTTTCAGGGTAGCAGTAGCCGGTAAGCAGGTTGCAGAAGAGAGGCAATCATGGCAGAAGAGCAACAAGTTGGCTGTGCCCGCCCGACCGGAGGCTTGGTCGGCGAGCCGCAAACGGCGCAGCAAGACGCGCCGTCACAACCCGCTAAGGAGGCGAGAAAGATGGTTCACGTAGGCAAACCGGCCCCGGACTTTGTGGCGCCGGTCTATCACAAGGGCAAGTTCACCTCGACTAAGCTGTCGGATCATCTGGGCAAGTGGGTCGTCCTCTGCTTCTACCCGGGCGACTTCACCTTTGTCTGAGCGACCGAACTATCGGCGGTCGCCGATCAATATGAAGAATTCCAGAAGCTGGGCGTAGAGGTCCTCTCGGTCAGCGTGGACAGCCAGTTTGTACACAAGATGTGGAACGACTACGAACTCAGCCATATGGTCGAGGGCGGCGTGCCCTTTCCCATGCTCTCCGACAGCGGCGGCAAGGTGGGCACGGCCTACGGTGTGTATGACGAAGACGCCGGTGTCGAAAACCGCGGCCGCTTTATCATCGACCCCGACGGCGTGATTCAAGCCTACGAAGTATTGACGCCGCCTGTGGGCCGCAATGTGGCGGAAACCTTCCGCCAGTTGCACGCCTTCCAACTGGTGCGCGCCAGCAAGGGCAGCGAGGCCACGCCCTCCGGCTGGAAGCCCGGCAAGATGACGCTCAAGCCCGGCCCGGACCTGGTGGGCAAGGTGTGGGAAGTGTGGAAGACCGACATGGCCTTTGACTAGGCGCCGCCTTGCATCGCAAGGCCGCCTAATCTAGAGCAAAGCATAGAAGTTCATCCGTCACGCCTAGCGTAGCGCCAAACAAGCTGCGCCAGGCGTGACGCGCGTCTGCCCCCGATTGGTTTCTATGCACAGTGTACTTTCTCCAGGGTGTGGCATACTTCTTGCCAAGAGAGCCTGGTGAAGAGAGCCTGGCGCCTTCGCCGCTGGGATGTGTTCGCGTCAAATGGCGCGAATCTATTCGTGCATATCAAGTTGGAGAGCATCGACGCACATGGAACAACCTCACACTATCGTGGAGGACACTGTCATGCAGGGGGCCGGCAACGCCGGTGGCTCCGGCCCGGGCGGCGCGCTGCCCGGGCTATCCTTCCCCGCCTGGACCATGCGCCAGGTGATCGCCGCCACCCTCACGGTACTGGGGGTCGTGTTGGCCTTTGTCCTTATGTATCGCTTTTACATGGTGGTGTTTATCTTCTTTGTGGCGGTGGCGCTGGAAGTGGCGATGCGCCCGGCGGTACAGTGGCTGGAAGCGCGCGGGGTGCGGCGTTGGCTGGGCGTGTTGCTGCTTTATATGCTGCTCCTGGGCGTGATCATCCTCATCGTGTGGCTGGCGGCGCCGATGCTGATCCGGCAGACCAGCGCCATGCTGCCACAATTCCCTGATCAGTACCAGAATCTCCGCAGTTGGCTCAGCGCCTCGCCTAGCCGCCTGCTGCAGTCCGTGGCCGCCGCGCTGCCGGTCGAGTTTCCCTGGGCGGCCGTCCTGGCGGAGGCGAGCGGGGCGGCGAGCGCCACGCCGGCTGCCGATGCTGCCGCCGCGCTGCCCGCGGTGGGGGCGGGCGCCGATGTCCTCACGACCGGCGCCGGTGCGGCCGAGGCGGCCGCTCCCGTTTCCTCGAGCTGGAGCCTGCTGCGCGTGGGCGCTTACGGCGCGTTTGTGGCGCTGATGATCTTCGCCCTTTCCTTCTACTGGACGCTGGAGCGCGAGCTGATCACGCGCCGGCTGGAGATGCGCATCCCGCGGCAGCGCCGCGAGCAGGTGCGCGGCTTAATCGCCGAGATGGAGGGCAAGATCGGCGGCTACTTCCGCGGCGAGGCCATACTCTGCCTGGTGGTGGGCGGCGTCTCGACCGTCGCCTTCCTGCTGATCGGCGTGCCCTATGCGCTGGCGCTGGGCTTGATCATGGGCATCTTCGAGGCCATCCCCGTGCTAGGCCCCATCCTGGGCGCGGTGCCGGCGATCATCATCACCCTGGCAGCGGCCCCCGACAAGGTCTTCTGGGTCATCGGCGCGCTGTTCGCCATCCAGACGCTGGAAGGCAACTTGCTGGTGCCGCGCGTGATGGACAAGTCGGTGGGGGTGAACGCCATCATCTCCATTCTGGCGCTCACGGTCTTCGGCATCCTCTTCGGCCTGGGCGGGGCGATCCTGGCGATTCCGCTGGCGGCCATCGTGCAAATCCTGATCAATCGCGCCCTCTTCGACTTGTCCGTGCCCGAAGAGACGCTCGCCCTCGGCGAACAAGGCGCACCCGGCAAGCGTGATCGGCTGGCGCTGCTGCGCATGGAGACCCAGGAACTGGCCCAAGATATGCGCAAACAGGTGCGCAACGCCCGCGACGGGGCCGGCCAGCCGGACCCTCGCAGCGAGGAAGCGGAGGACCGCATCGAACGCATTGCCCAAGACTTGGATGCCATTTTGGTGCAGATGGAGAAGCCCGTATGAAACGCGTCGCCCTGACCGCCGCCGGCACGCTGGCTACGCTCGCCGCGCTTTTGATCATGTGGCAGCTGAGCCAGATCGTCATTCTCTTTGGCGTCTCTCTGGCGGTGGCGTCGATCGTGCGCGCGCCGACGGCGGCCCTCGTCCGCCGCGGCTGGCGGCCCTCCTTAGCTATTCTTGCCGTCTATGTCGTGAGCATCGGGCTGCCCTTGCTCCTGTTCGTGGCGCTCGCCTGGCGCATGATTCCCGAGGCGGACCTGCTGCTGAAGGAATTCATCACGCTCTACGCGCGCTTCTATAGCCGGCTGCGCTCCGGCAGCGAAATGACGCAGGCGCTGAGCGAACGTCTGCGCGACCCGAACACGCTCAACACGCTCTTCGGCGACGGCGACGGCGTGGGCGCCATCAACGCCTTCTTGCAGACCACGCAGAGCATCGGCGCCGTTGCCGGGCAGATGCTGATCGCCGTGGCGGTAAGTATCTATTGGACAGCGGACCAGGTGCGCTTTGAGCGAGTGTGGCTGTCGCTGCTCTCGCCGCAGCGGCGTAGCGTGGCGCGCACGCAATGGCGCGCGATCGAAGCGGGCGTCGGCGCCTATCTGCGCAGCGAGCTGGCGCAGAGTATCGCCGCCGGCGCGATCTTGGCGTTGGGCTACTGGCTGTTGGGCGTGCCCTACCCGTCCGTGCTGGCGCTTGTGGCCGCGCTGGCGTGGTTGATTCCGTTGGCGGGGGGTTTGCTGGGCGTGGCCGCCGTAATCGTGCTGACGTGGAGCCTGGGGCCGGTGACCGTGATCGCGGCCGCCGCGCTGACGACCGCCGTCTATCTGTTGATGGAAATGGCGGTGGAGCCGCGCCTCTACACGCGCACGCGCTACTGGCGCGTGTTGGTGCTGTTGATCATGCTCGCCATGACCGACGCCTTTGGCATTTTGGGGCTGATCATCTCGCCGCCGCTGGCGACCGCGCTGCAAATTTTGATCGACGCCGTGCTGCTGCGACCCACGCCGGCGCCGGCAGGGCCGGCCTTGACGTCCGCCGTCGACCTCAGCAAGGTGCATGCGGAGTTGGAGCGCACGCGTGCCTTGATCGAGGATGAAGCCGCGCCGCCCTCACCACGCATCGCCGATCTCTTCGGTCGCCTGCAAGCGCTGGTGCGCGAGGCGGAGCAGATTCAAGACAAGGAGCCTGCGGCCTAGCCTGCTAGGAGAGCATGCCCAATTAGGCCGAGTTGCGCTCGAGCAGGTCGCGGATCTCGGTGAGCAGCTTCTCTTCCAGGGTCAGCGGCGGCGGCGTGGCCGGCTTTTCTTCGTGCGGAGCCATCAACTTGCGTTCCGCCTCGGTGATGCCCTTGACCGCCAGGAACACGACGAACGCGATCAGCAAGAAGTTGATCACGGCTTGGATAAAGTTGCCGTACATCACATTGGCTTTGCCGACCGTGACCGAGAGCGCCGTAAAGTCGATGCCGCCGATGATGATGCCGATCAGCGGCATCACAATGTCATTCACCAGCGAGTTGACAATACCGGTAAACGCCGCGCCGATGATCACGGCGACCGCTAAATCCAAAACGTTGCCGCGGCTGATGAACGCTCGAAATCCCTTCAACATCACGAGCCTCCCCGAGTGCTGGTTGTCGATGCGCTTTGGCTAGGTGACGGCGGCGCCGGCTTGCGTCGGACACACGCTCGCGCAAGCATAGCCCGCGCTATACAGCCCATACTATACAATAGCCGTGCAGCCGATGCCATACGGCAATCGGTCAGTTGGCGGACGTTGGGTCGAAGGGATTCGCGCGGAGTAGGGGCCGCACGGCGCGGGTTCAGCTGGGGACAGCGGAGGGGTTAGCGGAGGGGTTAGCGGCAGGCCGCTTCGCAGATAGCGGCGGCGAGGCTGGCGTCGAGCGCGCCTTTGTAGAGGAGCTTAAACGCGCCGGCTTGTAGCGCGCTCTGCTCCAAGCGCTCATGTTCCATGCCCGACATCGCGATCACCTGCACGTGCGGATGGTCGCGGCGCAGGGCGCGCGTGGCCTCGATGCCGTCCATGTCGGGCATGAGGATGTCCATCAGCACGACATCGGGCGCTACGCGGGTACACACGTCGAGGGCCTCGCGCCCGTTGCCGGCCTCACCCACCAGCTCAAACTGTTCGTACTGCGCGAGATAAAGGCCCAACGTGTGGCGCAACGTTTCATGGTCGTCGACAATCACAATACGAACCACGGGATATTTCATCATAGCATCCCGCACAGCACCGTAGCGGCGATTTAGGTCAGTCATCCCATACGGGTGCGCGGCACACCGGCACGCGACACAAAAGAAAGGCCGACACTAGTGTCGGCCCCTCTTTGATAAATACGGGATGAGCGCCACCGAGGGGGAGGAGTCGATGTTGTCTACAATGAGCGGCAATGAAATCTGCAACGATCGTCGGTGAGTGCGTCAGCGATAACTCTCGGTTCAACTCATACGCCGTGAATAGAATAGGTCAAAATGCGCCTTGGGCAAACCGGCCATTGGACAGGATTTTTCTGTCATCCGGCTATAGCCAAGTGGCTAGGTCGGCGCACTTGGTTAACCTAGCAGCCTCTGTTGCACCGCCTTCGCCACGGCTTCGGTACGGCTGCTGACATTCAGCTTGGAGAGAATGCCGCGCACCGTTTGTTTGGCCGTGGACTCGCTGACGTGCAGGGTATAGGCGATCTGGCGGTTGGTCAGCCCCTCCACCAGCAAGGCGAGCACCTCGCGTTCGCGGCCCGAAAGCTCGGGCGCAGGCTTCTTCGCCGCTTGTCCCTGCGTGTCGATCAAGTCCAGCAGCGCCTCGGCGGCTTGCGGCGCCAGGGTAACGGCCCCGCCCCAATAGGCGCGGCGGATGGCGCCCGCCAGCTCCTCCACCGAGGCGTCTTTGTAGAGATAGCCCACGGCGCCCGCCTGCAAGGTTTCGCGCACCAGATCCTTGTCGCGAAAGGTGGTCAACGCCACCACCTTCACCGCCGGATATTGCGCGCGAATGCGGCGGATGGCGGTAGGGCCGTCCACCTTGGGCATCATTAAATCCATCAGCACGACGTCGGGGTGTACCTCACCGCACAGGCGCACGGCTTCTTCGCCGTCACCGGCCTGGCCCGCCATCTCCATGTCGTCGAACCCTTCCAGGAACACGGCCAAGCCCCGGCGCACAATCTCATGATCGTCCACCAGCAAGACCTGGATGGGGCGTGCGGCGCTCATGTTACGGCCCTCCCTGCGGCGCGGGCCACAGCACACGGATGGACGTGCCTTGCTGCACCACGCTGCTCAACGCCAGGCTCGCGCCGATTTCGTCGGCGCGCTCGCGCATGATGCGCAGGCCCAAGTTCTGCGCGCGCACTGCCTCCGGCTCGAAGCCGCAGCCGTCGTCTTCGACCGCCAGCTCAACACCGCCGGCTTGTACGCGGATGGTCAGGCTGATATTAGCGGCGTGCGCATGTTTGACCGCGTTGGTCAGCGCCTCTTGGGCAATGCGATAGAGCGCCACTTGCACCTCGCTTTGCAGGCGGCATTCGCCCTCGCACGTGAACCCGATGCGGGCCGACGTGCGCCCGCCCGCGGCGTCGACTAAATAGCCCAGCAGCACGTCCAGGTCGGCGTCCGTCAAGCTGCCGGGGCGCAGTTCGAGGAGCAGAGTGCGCATTTCGCCCATGGCGCCCTGGATCAAGCGATGTAGCTCGGGCAGATAACGCCAGACGCGCTCGGGGTCGCGCTCGCGCAGGCGCGGCAGCATCTCCGCAATAATCTTTGCGGAAAATAACATTTGGCTCACGGCGTCGTGCAATTCGCGCGCCAGGCGCTGGCGCTCGTGGACCGCCGCCAGCTCGCGCGCCTGGGCATATACCTGCGCATTGCGAATGGCCGAGGCGGCATGGATGCTAAAAGCCTGCAGGCGCTCGATGTCAAGCGGCGTGAAATGGTTGGCGACGTTGCTCGTCAAGTTAATAAAGCCGATCACTTGGCCGTCGAGCACAATCGGCGCGCCCAAATAGGAGCGGGCCATCTCGCGCATCTGGTTGAAGGGCCACTCGCCATAGGTTGCAACATCCTCGTGCGACCAACTTCTCCGGTCCCAGGTGTCAGCCACCAGATAGGGTTGGCCGCTATCGACCATATATTGCAGATGGCCGAAACGCTTGACCTGCATCTCGAAGCGGGCGAGCAGCGCGCCCAGACCCTGGGCCGTGTAGCCGCGCTCGCCCACCAGGTGCGCCACACCGTCTTCGATCAGCAGGATCGCCGCCCAATCCGCCGGCACGACGCGCACGACATTGGCGAGGATGCGCTCCCAAATCTCCTCCAAGTGCAGCGTACTGTTGAGGGCCAGCGCCACATCTTGCAGCGCCTCCGCCAGGGCGCGTTGTTCCTGTTCGGCCGCTTCGATGCGTTTGCTCTGGGTGATGTTGCGCGCTACCGCCACAAAGCCGGACGGCCGGTTGTCGTCGCCCCGCACCAGCCCCACGTTGGTCGAAAACCAGTGTTCCTCGCCGTCCAGGCCGAGCGGGTGGTCGAAGCGCTGCACCTCGCCCGTGGCCCGCGCCGTGTGCATGACGGCGGTCAAGCGGTCAGCGAAGGGCGCGGGCAGGAACTCCTGATAGGTGCGCCCGACCCACTCTTCCGGGGGGATCGTGCGGCCATCGCCCGGCCCCTGATGATATTCCAGCACGCAACCGCGCGCGTCGAAGACAAAGACGAGGTCGTCGAGCGAAGCCAGCAAGGTGCGCAGGTGGGGTGCGCCGGCGGCTTCTGCCTCCTGCCGGCCCAGCAGGACGAGCCATCCAGCGGGCGCACCCTCTCGGCTGCACAAAGGCGCACCGCGCAGCTGCAGCCGCGAAGCGCCGTCCGCCCCGGCGAGCGCGGCGCAGAACTCGAAGCTCTCGATTGCCGCGGGCCAATGCTCGTCCGCGGCGGGGAAGAGGCCGGCGACCGGCTGCCCCTCGACCAGCGCTGCGCCGGCTGCACGGCACAGCCCATACGCCGCCGCGTTGGCGCGCCGGATGCGCCGGTGGCGGTCGACAATCAAAGCGGGCGATTGTAGCGCAGTCAGCAGGGTGTCACAGTCGAGCAAGCCGGCGTCGAGCGCTTCGTCTGGGGTCATGTGTTGCCCTACCCGGGGGATCCGATCCGGGGATTTGCAGAAGTCAACAATTTTGCACAGTAAACTACTGCATACTATACCATATCTTTTGGGCCGCGTGTCCTACCAGATTTTTCACCGCAAAGACGCAAAGGGGGCGAAGAAAAGCAATAGCAAGGCTGCGGAAGGCGCGGAGGACGTAGAGCAAAGTAAGTCTTGGCGCTCTTCAGGCGTTGTGGCATGTCACGGCTGCACAATTGGAGAGTGTAAGATAGTTTGTGTAAACGGGAAGGCTCCCATAGAGTAGGTAAGAATCAAAG
>JBBSBO010000055.1:0-9077 GCA_038251215.1 Caldilineales bacterium | reverse complement strand
GCACCCTCTCTGCCGGCGCGGTGGGCGATGCGTTGTGCCTGGCGGCGAAGAATCTGCGCGGTTTTGACCTGGCGACGCTGGTCCAGACTCATCCATCCGGCGCGACGGCGGAACTGGTGCGCAAATAGGAGTGTAGCCGACATGGCGGATCTGTTACTGGGCATCGACTATGGCACGGGCGGGGCCAAAGCCTGCCTGATTGATGCGGAAGGGAATACGCTCGGCTATGCCTTCGAGGAATACCCTTTTTACCATGACAAGCCTGGTTGGTCGGAGCACGAGGCGGCCAACTATTGGACGGTCGCCTGCCGGCTGATCCACGCGTGTCTGGTGCAGGCCCGGGCCAACCCGGCGGAGATCCGCGGCGTGGCGGTCTCTTCGGCGCAGCCGTCGATGGTGATGGTGGATAAGGAACACCGCCCCATTCAGCGTGCCTACAATTTGATGGACCGCCGCGCCAAGCAAGAAGTAGAGTGGCTGCAGGAGACGATTGGCGAAGAGCGCATCCACAGGCTGACGGGCAACCGCATCGAGGATCATCCGTCGCTGGTCAACCTGTTGTGGGAAAGGCGTAACCGGCCCGAAAGCTATGCGCGCATTTGGCAGGCGCTGACGATTGGCGGATTCATTACGCTTAAGCTGACCGGACGCCCGGTGCTGAACCACTCCGACGCGGCGTTCTACGGCGTGGCGTATGACCTGCTGAATGAGCGTTTCGACGAGCAGATGTTGGACGATATCGGCATTGACCCGGTGATCCTGCCGCCGCTAATGCGCTGCGAAGAGATCGTGGGCGAGGTGACGGCGCAGGCTGCGGCGGAGACAGGACTGGCGGCGGGAACGCCGGTGGCGGCGGGCCAGATAGATTTCAATGCTTCATGCCTGGCGGCAGGATTGATCGAGCCGGGCGATATGATGAGCAACCTGGGCACGGTGGGTAATTTCGGCGTGATTCACAAGAGCCGTGAGTTCAATTTCTCACCGATTGGCTTGTCGATGATCAACCTGGCGTTTACGATTGACTCGGCCAATACGTACATTACGATCCCCACGACGACCACCGGCGGCCAGTCGATCCGTTATCTGCGCGATAACTTTTCGCAATGGGAAGTGGAGACGGAGCGCGCCCTGGGCGTCAGCTCGTATGACCTGCTGAATTTGCAAGCCGAGAAGGCGCCCCCCGGCAGCGATGGCCTGATCATCCTGCCTTATCTGATGGGCGAGCGTACGCCGATCTGGGATACGAATGCACGCGGGGTGATCTTTGGGCTGTCGCTAAATCACACCAAGGGGCATGTGGTACGCGCCATGATGGAGGCAGTGGCGTTTGCGCTTTATGATTCGTTTCAACTGATCGTTGAGTCAGGGCTGGCGATCAACTATCCGATTGTGCTGAATGAGGGCGGCGCGGTGAGCAAGTTGTGGCGGCAGATCATCACCGATGTGTTTAATGTGCCGACGGTGCTGGTGAAGCGGCGCACCGGCGCGCCCTTCGGCGACGCTATCTTGGCCGGCGTGGCGTGCGGGGTCTTGCCGGACTTTTCGGTGGCGAAGCAATGGGCGGAAAACGTGGCGCGCATGGAGCCGGACGCGGACAACCACACGCGTTACATGGAGTACTTCGCCGTGTACAAGCAGCTGTACGAGCATGTGAAGCAGGATTTCGTGGCGCTGGCGGCGGTGCGCGACCGCACCTTAGGTTGAATCAGGCAAGAGAAAACAAGAGGCAAGCGCACATGTCACTGCTGGGACTGGACATCGGCACGACCGGCTGCAAGGCGATTGCCTTTGCCGCGGATGGACGCATCCTGGGCGAGGGGCGGGCGGAGTATGGGATCGATGCGCCCCAGCCCGGTTGGGCCGAGCAGGATGCTGAACACGTGTGGCGCTTGGCCTGGGGCGCGCTGCGGCAGGCCATTGACTGCGCCGGGGATGACTCGCCCGTGGCGTTGGCGCTGTCCTGTCAGGGCGAGGCGGTGATGCCCGTCGACGCGGAGGGGCGTGCGCTGCGTCCGGCTATTCTGGGCATGGACACGCGCACCGGCGCCGAAAACGCGTGGCTGGCGCGCCAGTTCGGGGCCGACAGTTTATTCGCACGTACGGGCATGCCGCTGCACACGATCAACACGCTGCCCAAGCTGTTGTGGATCCAACGGCATGAGCCGGAGGTCTGGCGGCAGGCGCAGCGCTTTCTGCTGTATGAGGATTTCTTTCTGCGCCGTCTGGGTGGCGAGGCGGTGATCAGCGCCTGCCTGGCCTCGCGCACGCAGATGTTGGACCTGGAGACAGGCGATTGGGCAGACGACCTGCTGGGCGAGTGTGGCATTGAGCGCAGCCGTCTGGCCGAAGTGGGACCGTTGGCGGGCGGCGTGGTGGGCAAGCTGCGGCGCGACCTCGCCCGACAACTGGGCATCGAAGGCGAGGTGTTGCTTGTGGCGGGCGGACATGATCAGGCCTGTGCCGCCTTTGGCAGCGGCGTAATCGAGCCGGGGCGGGCCATGGTGTCGACGGGCACGGCTGAGGTGGTGGAAGTGGCGATAGCGTCGCCTACGCTGGATGCGGCGCTGCGCCAGGGCAACATCTCGGTTTATCGCGCGGCCACGCCGGAGTTGTTCCTGGCGATGACCTTGAACCACAGCGGCGGTTTGCTGTTGCGCTGGTATCGCGATGAATTCTGCCAGGCCGAGATGCAGCAGGCTGCGCTCACGGGCGAGGAGGCTTATGACTTGATGCTCGCTGGCGTGCCGGATGGCCCGACGCCGCTGATGGTGCTGCCTCACTTTGCCGGGAGCGGCACGCCTTGGTTGGACACGGAGTCCAAGGGTGCAGTGCTGGGGCTGACCTTTGGCGCCGATCGCATGATGTTGGCGAAGGCGATCTTGGAAGGGCTGACGTTCGAGCTGCGCGTCAACTTGGATCTGCTGCGCGGGGCCGGCATTGAGATTAGCATGCTGCACGCCGTAGGCGGCGGCGCGCGTAGCCCGCTGTGGCTCCAACTCAAGGCGGATATCTGCAACGTCCTGCTGCAAGCGCCGCGCGTGACTGAAGCGGCATGCCTGGGCGCGGCGCTCTTGGCGGGGGTGGGCGCGGGCGTCTATGCGGATGCTCGCGCCGCGGTTGCTGCCGCGGTGCAGTGGCAGCCGCCGGTGGAGCCGCGGCCGTCACAGGTGGCGGCGTACGCGGAGCGTTATCAGCTTTACCGTGAGGTATATCCGCTGCTGGCGGATTTTCAGCGGCGGCTTTAGCCATATTGAGCAAATCGGCCGCACCATGGCCTTTTTGCAGACGGCGCCGCAGCCCGCCACCGCGCTGCAGGACCTCGTCGGCGCGGTTGAAGCCGAGATGATGCATGTTTCCACCGCCATCGCGAGCAACACGCTGACGCGCGAGATTCAGAGATAGTTGTATCTGGAAAGAGGAGGACGCGCCTATGGCATGAGTTGACGACAGAGAGAAACTGTTCACCGAAGAACACCTTTCAATTCCTACTTGGAGGAGCTGAGATGAGAGTCAAGAAACTATTGTTTGTCGGGTTGTCCGTATTGATGATCATGGCGATGTTGGCCGGCTGTGTGGCGACGCCGCCTGCCGCAGAAGAGGCCGCGGCGCCTGCCGCGCAAGAAGCGGCAGCGCCGGCAGAAGGCAAACAGGTTACGCTGCGCTGGGCCAATATCATTGGCGGCCCGGGCGCAGAACAGTGGCAGCCGATAATCGACGCCTTCGAGGCGGAACACCCCAATATCACGGTCTCCAGCGAGTCGACGGCCGGCAGCGGCGCCGCGATCTATCCGGACGTGCTCAAGACGTCCATGGCATCCGGCGCCCCGCCGGATCTGTTCTTCATGTGGGGCGGCTCCATTGCCCAGCCCTTCATCGACGCCGGGCAGGCTATGGATTTGACGTCGTACTACGAGAAATACGGCTGGAATGCCAAGTTCGCCCCGTGGGTGATCGATCGTATCAAGTCGGACGGCACGCTGTACGGCGTGCCCTACCATGCGCTGGGCATGGGGTTCTGGTATCGCAAAGATATCTTCGAAGGGCTTGGCATCGAAGTTCCCACCACCTTCGCCGAGCAAGAGGAAGTGTGCGCCACGCTCAAGGAGAACGACATCTACTGCGTCTCCATGGGCGGCAAGTTCGGCTGGCACACCATGCGTGTGCTGGACTACTTCCTGGAGTACACATGCGGGCCTGAAGTGCACGACCAGCTCAACCGCTTGGAGACATCCTGGGATCAGCAGTGTGTAGTGGATGCCTATAGTGTATTCCAGGACTGGATCAACAAGGGCTGGGTTGTGCCCGACTTCCTGAGTGTGGCCCCGGATGATTCGCGCATCCCGTTTTATCAGGGTAAGGCGGGGCTTGTCCTCGAGGGCGTATGGCTGGAGGGCGCGATTAAGGACGCCGAGCAAGACCCCAGCCTATACGACTTCTATCTGCCGCCCACCGACCATGATCCGGTGCGCTTCTCGGCTTTCCCGGAGCAATGGATGATCCCAGCGGGGGCCGCCCATCCGGATGAAGCTGCCGTGTTCATCGACTTCATCACTAGCGCCGAGGTGCAGATGCAGTTCCCCATCAATGACTTCGTCAACTCGGCGACGATTGGCGTCAGTCCGGACTGCGGAGAATGGCCGCTGACCTGCAAGTGGCGCGATATTATCCTGAGCGCAGAGGCCGCCTACCCGCCCACGGACCAGGCCTTCGTCAAGGAGCTGATGGACGGCTTCTTCGAAGTGCAGGACGCGATTGTGGCCAAGAGGTTGACCCCGGAAGAAGGCGCCGCCCTCTTCCAGCAGCGCGTGGAGGAATGGCAGGCCACCCAGTAGGACGAGTTGGTTTGCATCACTGCGTAGATGATCTTTCTGGAAGCCGTGTCCAATTTCACAGATTTCACAGAAGTTGGACGCCTCTGGGAAGGTGAGCGCATCGTCTGTGAACAAGCGCTCCTGAGCTTTACTACGCTCAGGTCCAAACCCCACTCTTCCAGGCCGGCGACTTGAGGCTGGAAGAGTGGGACGCTTTCCAGAACCCGGGAGACGCTGTTACGCTATGGCTACTGCTCAAGAGTCTGTACACAAGCCCGTTCAGCCGGCTTCACAAGTAACGCCTCAAAGCCGCAAACGACGTTTTCGTTTTACGCCCTATCTATTTCTGGCGCCGGCTCTCATCTGGTATCTGATGTTTTTGGTCTACCCCATGTACCAATCGCTGGTTATCAGCTTTATGGACTGGGATGGGCTTTCGCCCGACATGAAGTTTGTGGGGTTGGAGAACTACCGCCGCATCATCTTCGAGGATACAACGGCGCAACGCGCCCTGCGCAACAATGTGCTGTGGACGGCAGGCGTGCTGCTCTTTCCCACCGTGATCGGCCTGCTGTTGGCAGTGGTGCTGGATCGCAAGCTGCACGGGCGTACGCTCTACCGCTCCATCTTCTACGGCCCGGCGGTGTTGCCTCTGGTTGCCGTGGGCATGATCTGGGCCTGGATGTATAACCCTCAGTTCGGTTTCGTGAACTATATCCTGGAGGCGATTGGCCTAGGGCATCTGGCGCGCGGCTGGCTGTCTACCTTTGAAACCGCGTTGCCCGCCACCTTTGTGACACAGATCTGGAGCGGTGTGGGCTTCCCCATGATCCTCTATCTGGCCGCGCTGCAAGCCATCCCCGCCGAGCAGTATGAAGCGGCGCGCATGGACGGCGCCAACGGGCTGCGGCTTTTCTTCCACATCACGTTGCCCTGGCTGCGCGAAGCCAATGTCATCGTCTTCTCGTTGGCCGTCATCAACTCGTTCAAGACCTTCGACCTTATCTACACCATGACATATGGCGGGCCGGGGCGCATCACCCAGGTGCTGGGCACGTGGATGTATTTCAATGCCTTCCAGTATTACCATGCCGGTTATGGCGCGGCCATTGCTTGGCTCATCGCACTGATCACCCTGGTCATGGCGATTCCCTATATCCAGCACATGTCCAAGGACTAAGTTCTGTTGACATTTCTATCTGAGCCGGATGAGAGCGGCCTCAAAACGCGAGAAACCCATGGAACGCTCATCCGGCGAGACAACGAGGCTTTTCTTTGCTGCGCCAAGGAGCTGTTATGACGACGAGTCGCACCCCTAGCCTAAAACGGCAAACCAAACTTGCTAATGCAATCTTGTATGTTGTCCTGACAATTATGGCCGTTATATGGCTAGTGCCGCTGGCAATCATCATCTTAACCTCGCTGCGCAGCCAGGGCGATCTGCTGGGTAAAGGCATCTTCGCCTGGCCCGACCATATCCAATGGTCCAACTTTTCACGCGCTTGGGGCGTCGGCAACTTCTCCACCTACTTCCGCAACAGCCTCATTCTCATCATTGTCAAGGTGCCGTTGGGCATTACTATCTCGTCACTCGCCGCCTATCCGCTGGCAAAGATGGACTTTCGCTTGCGTTCGGGTCTATTCATCTTCTTCCTGTTCGGTCTGGCGATTCCCGCCCATGTCACGCTCACGCCGCTGTTGGTGATGATGAAACAACTGGGCATTGCCGGCAACCTGGCCGCGCTGATCCCGCCATATGTGGTTTTTGGCATCCCTTTTCAGATCTTTGTCATGCGCGGCTTCTTCCGCACCGTGCCATCCGAGCTGTTGGAAGCGGCCCGCCTGGACGGAGCCTCGGAATGGGGTATCTTCTGGCGCATCCTGATGCCGCTTTCCGCACCTGCGCTGGCGACGCTCTTTATCATCGACGCCCTGTCGACCTGGAACGAACTGCTCATTGCGTTAGTGCTGATCAGCGCCAGCAAATGGCGAACCGTGCCGGTCGGTCTGCTCCAATTCCAGGGGCAATGGTCCTCGCGCTATACGGAGATGATGGCCGGCGTGGTGATCTCGATCACGCCCATCATCCTGCTTTACATCTTCCTGCAACGATACATGGTCGCGGGGCTGACCGCCGGCGCGCTCAAAGAATAGCAACTAAGGGGGGATCTGCAAAAGATATTCTCCTCTTTCATCCAGCGATATCCGATTCTGAGGCGGAGCTGTCGCGTTGGCGCAACACGCGTGCGGCGACGAAACAGCAACGGGTTGTAACAGCTGTACAGTGTCCATAACAAAACCTGAAGGGATTCGAGCGGTTATGACGCATTTCGCAGTTTCACCTACAAAAGACTATCTTCTGCGCGACGGCAAGCCTTTCTTCTATCTCGCCGACACGGTTTGGGCGGCGTTCGGCAGCCTCACGCTGGAAGAGTGGGCGTACTATCTCGCCTATCGGAAGTTGCAGGGTTTTACTGCTCTGCAAATCAGCATCCTGCCCATCACGCATGACACCAGCATGTCCGACGAGAACATGGATCCGTTCCTGAACGACGCGGATGGCAACTGGGATTTCAGCCAACTGAACGAGGCCTACTTTGATAAAGCGGTCACTATGATAGACATGGCCGTGCAACAGGGCTTTGTGCCGGTGCTCGGCGAGCTGTGGTGTTGTTACGTGCCGGGCACGCGCTGCTCGCAGCACAGCCCCGTCGCCTCGGCCATGCCGCTGGAAGCCGTCGCGCCCTACGCCACCTATGCCGCCGAGCGCTTCAAGCAGTTTGACCCCATGTTCTTCATCAGCGGCGACACGCAGTTCGAATCGCCCGACGAGGAGCCATACTATATGGCCGCGCTGGAGGCGACAAAGGCGGTCTGTCCGGATGCGCTGCTGACTATGCACCTGACGCCTAGCGGCGAGCTGCCACGCTCCTTCGTGGACGCCATCGACTTCTACATGTTCCAATCCGGGCATCATGTCGAACGGCAGGACCGTTCTTACACGCTGGCGGAGACGTTCGCCGCCTATCCGGTGAAACGCCCTATCGTCAACAGCGAGCCGCCCTATGAAGGGCATGGGCGCGTGGGTTCGCCGACGCGCTTTAGCGCTTTCGACGTGCGCAAAGCTACGTGGCAGAGCTTGCTCTCCGGCGCCAAAATGGGCGTCACCTACGGCGCGCACGGCGTGTGGTCTTCTCACCGTCGCGGCAAAAACTTCCTCAACAAGGCCCACTCCTTTGAACCCTGGGATTGGGAACAGGGACTGTTGTTCGAGGGCGCGTGGGATGTATCCTACGCGCGGTGGCTGTTCGAGACGTTTAACTTCTTCGAGTTGGAGCCGTCGGATGTTCTGCTGAACAAAGACCCGGAGATTCGCGCCGCAATCAATGCCGACAGGACTAAGCTGGCGGTCTATAGCCCGTACAGTTTCGATATCGAAGTAAGCATGGATTTGGCCGGGTGGAACTGCCGCCAGATCGATATGCCCACACGGCGCGTGATGACGCCCGAGGTGGAGACGGGGGAGGTCTCGCGCATCCGCATGCACAGCCAGAACGCGGACAGCCTGCTCATTGCGCAGAAAGAGTAAGTGGTTCTCTCGTCAAATAGTCAACAATGGATATGAGGGACGATTCACGGCGAACTCACCTAATAACGAATGCCGCTGCGAATGGGCGGGAATTTTCTCCGGCTTTTTGGCGATTCCATGTTCTACACGCCGGTTCTTGCCAATTTTCACTATCAATTTTCACTGTCTATTTTGGACGCAACGAAGCCCGACCAACACAGAGGCCGGGCTTCGCAGTGATGCATGATCGGGTGATTCGCCTCTGCCGCTTAAGGAGCGACAGGGGGATTGAAGGCCTGGCGCGGGTTGATCGAATAGTCCTGCGTCGAGTTGCCGAAACGGCAGCAGGTGTTGACCATGCGCTGATAGCCGTGCCGGGTCAGTTGGTAGCCCCAGCGGTCGCAGTCGGCGCCATTGTCGCGCACGATAAACTTGGGCGGGCCGGACGTGGACCAGCGCGCGCTGCCCCCGCTGTTGTTGTTATGCCACCCCTGCGGCTGTGCTTGGCGCGGCGCCTGCCAGCTTGGCCCTTGATTGGCCCAGCCACCGGCTTGCACCGGGGCGGGCGTGAGCGCCGCTACTAGACCGAACACCAACGCGATCGCGACGACGATCGCCCATACTCTGGATGAAAAACGGTTCATGCGATCTCCTTTCTTGCCCAACATCTTTGCTTTTATAGAAACCTCTGCCGATTG
>JBBSBO010000054.1:0-9156 GCA_038251215.1 Caldilineales bacterium | reverse complement strand
CAATTCAAGCCAATAAGCAATATACCTGCACCTTCACCAACGGCGCGCCGGCCATTGTCTTGACCAAGACCGTGGGCACGGATGCCGGTGTCTGCGCCACGACGGACGAGATCACGGTGGTGGCAGGCACGCAGGTCAACTACTGCTACACCGTGCAAAACACCGGCGGCGTCTCGCTGACCATGCATTCGCTGCTGGATGACCAGCTCGGCACGCTGCTGAGTGACTTTGCCTATACCCTCACGCCGGGCGCGTCCATCTTCTTCACGCAGACCGCCACCCCGCCGGTGACCACCACCAACGTGGCGACGTGGACGAGCTGGATGACCTACAGCATGCCAGTTCCGACAGCAGCTTCCGCCGTCGTGGATGGCGTTGCGCCAGTGAATGTCTTTACGCTGACGGCGAGCGCCACCGACACGGCCAAAGTCAACGTCGAGCCGCCCGATCCCAGCATCGCCGTGATCAAGACCGTGGGCACGCAGGCCGGCGTGTGCGCCGCGACTCCTTCGCTGGCGGTGAAGGCCGGCACGGTCGTCTACTACTGCTACACCGTGCAGAACACGGGCAACGTGCCCCTGCCGCTGCACAGCCTGGTGGACAGCGACCTCGGCGCGCCCTTCACGGGCCTCGCCTACGACCTCGCTCCCGGCAGCTCGGTCAACACCGTGCAGGCGAACGTGATCGTGAGCAAGACGGTCGACGTGGCGGTGACCAACGTGGCGACGTGGACGGCCTACGCCGGCAACAGCGTCACCGCACAGTCGGTGACCGGGGTCGACACTGCCGTCGTGACGCTGGAGCCGACCGCCCTTGATACAGACGACGCTCCGCCAAATCGGAAGCTCTTCCTGCCGCAGATCGGGCGCTAACCGCCAGGCGGCGTACGCAGACAAACGACCCAAGGGGACGGCCGCGTGCCGTCCCCTTTGCATTGGCACGCAGTGCATGGGCGCGCCGCGGAATATAGTACAATGAGCGCGGCGCAAAACACACAGCGCAAACCACCTGGCGCAAAACACGCGGCCCAGCGCAACGCTGGGTAGACAGCGACAGAGGAGGCAGAACCCGTGAAGACGCTCGTTCTCGAAGAACCCTATGCATTCCAGTTGACGGAGACCGCCGCGCCCGCCCAGCCGGGGCCGGAGGAGGCGCTGGTGCGCGTGCGCCGCGTGGGCATCTGCGGCACGGACTTGCACGCCTACCAGGGCAACCAACCCTTCTTCTCTTACCCGCGCATTTTGGGCCATGAGCTGGCGGTGGAGATCCTGGCGCTGGGACCCTCCGCCGCGGCGCATGGGCTGCACGTGGGCGACCGCTGCACGGTGGAGCCGTACTTGAACTGCGGGACGTGCATCGCCTGCCGCCGCGGGCGCACCAACTGCTGCGAGCGCCTGAGCGTGCTGGGCGTCCACCAAGACGGCGGCATGCGCGAGCAGATCCTCGTGCCCATCGCCAAGTTGCACCGGGCCAACGGCGTGCCGCCGGAACAACTGGCGCTGGTGGAGATGCTCTGCATCGGCGCGCACGCCGCGCGCCGCGCGGGGATTGAGGCGGGCGAGCCGGCCCTGGTCATCGGCGCCGGGCCGATCGGCCTGGGCACGATGCAGTTTGCGCGTGCGCTGGGCGCCGACGTGATCGCCATGGACGTCAACCCGCAGCGGCTGGATTTCTGCCGCGAGCACGCGGGCGTCCGCCACACCGTCGACGCGCGCCTGGTCCCCGAAGAGCAACTGCGCGGCCTGCTGGGCGGCGACCTGCCGCGCCTGGTCTTCGACGCCACGGGCAACGCCCGCTCGATGATGGCGGCCTTCAACTATGTGGCGCACAGCGGGCGCATCGTCTACGTCGGCCTGATCAAGGGCGACATCACCTTCAGCGACCCCTATTTCCACAGCCACGAGCTGACGCTGCTCGCCACGCGCAACGCCACGGGCGACGATTTCGCCTGGGTGATCGACTCACTGGCGCGCGGCGAGGTCTCCGTAGCGGGCTGGGATACGCACTACGCCACGCCGCACACGCTGGCGGCGGAGTTCCCCGCCTGGCTCCTGCCGGAGACGGGCGTGATCAAGGCCATGTTGACCTTTGACTAGCGCGAATCACGCGTAACTGTTTCGTCGTACCTACCTTCGTATTTTTTAACTTGCATCAAACGCACGTCCGGGGCAGGGCCGGCATGACCGGCATCGGAAAGGTCTATGAGCACACTCATTCTAGTGCAATTGTTGGCGGGCTTTGTCCTGTTGATTGTGGGCGCGGATGCGCTGGTGCGCGGGGCCTCGCACATCGCCACGGGGCTGGGCATTTCGCCGCTGATCGTCGGGCTGACGGTGGTCGCCATCGGCACCAGTTCGCCGGAGCTGGCGGTGTCGCTCGGCGCGGTGCTCAACGGCCAGCCGGACCTGACCGTGGGCAACGTGGTAGGCAGCAACATCCTCAACGTGCTGCTGATCTTGGGCCTGTCCGCCGCCATCACCCCGCTGGTTGTGCAGCGCCAGCTCGTGCGCCTGGACGCGCCCATCCTGATCGGCGCCTCGCTGGCGACCTGGCTGTTCTGTGCCGACGGCACGGTGCAGACCTGGGAGGGCGGTGTGTTAGTGTTGGGGCTGGTCGCCTACATTGTCTTCCTGATCTTGCAGGCCAACCGCGAGCAAGGCACAGCCATGGAGGTGCAGGCGGAACGACAGGGCGGCTCGCAGCCGCGCCTCAGCGCGCGGGCGTGGGCGGTGAACGGGGCGCTGGTTGTGGGCGGGCTGGCGATCCTGGTGCTGGGCAGCCGTTGGCTGGTGGCAGCCGCCACCGTCATCGCCGAGACGCTGGGCATCAGCCCGCTGATCATCGGCCTGACGATCGTTGCCCTGGGCACCTCCTTGCCGGAGGTGGCGACATCGCTCATCGCCGCGCTGCGCGGCGAGCGCGACATTGCCGTGGGCAACGTAGTGGGCAGCTGCATCTTCAACCTGCTGGGGGTTCTGGGCATCAGCGCGCTGGCGGCGGGGAACGGGTTATTTGTGAATGCAGCTGCGCGCAACTTCGACATCCCGGTGATGGTCGCCGCCGCGGTAGCCTGTTTGCCCATCTTCTTCACCGGCCGCGTGATCGCGCGCTGGGAAGGCTTCTTGTTCCTGGGCTACTACGTGGCGTATACGGCCTATCTCGTGCTCTATACCCAGGAGCACGACGCCTTGCCCCTCTACAGCGGCATCATGTTGCTCTTTGTGATCCCGCTGACCGCGCTCACCCTGGCCGTGGTGCTGTGGCGCTCGCTGCGCCGCGGCGGGCAGGCGAGTTTGAGCGAGTTTTGACCCGCGAGCGAGCATCCGTTACGCGATTGCGCGCTCACGCGATTGCGCGTGGGCGGCATTTTTGGTATCAATACACGAGCGATAAGCAAAATGAGAGAGATGAAGGCGACAATGATGCTTGGCGAGTATGAAAAAGGCGGCGCAGCATGAATTACAGCGACCTGAAGCGCGTTCTGATCGGCGAGCCTTTTCCCACCCACGCCGAAATTCACCAAAGGCTCGACCGGGCGCGTGCGCTGGCTGTCTTTGCCTCGGACCCGATCAGCAGCAACGCCTATGCCACCGAAGCCATCATGTCCGTGCTCATCCTGCTGGGCAGCGGCGCCTTGCGCATGACCATCCCCATCGCCCTGGCGATCGCGGCCCTGGTCACGCTGGTTATCTTCAGCTATATTCAAACGATCCTGCATTATCCGCAGGGCGGCGGCGCCTATAACGTCTCCAAAGACAACCTGGGCACGATGCCGTCGCTGATCGCGGCCTCGGCGCTGCTCACGGACTACGTGCTGACCGTGGCGGTGTCCGTCTCCGCCGGCATCCGTGCGGCGACGTCGGCTTTTCCGGCGCTGCACGATTACCGCGTCGTGCTGGCCTTGGTTGCCATTATCTTGCTGACGTGGATCAACCTGCGCGGCGTGCGCGAGAGCGGCACGCTTTTTGCCTTCCCCACCTACGCCTTTGTGCTCGGCGTGCTGGTGATGATCGGCATCGGGCTGGTGCGCTATGCCGGACTCTTCGGCGCGGCCCCGCTGACCCACGCCACGGCTGCGGTCGAACCGATGGCGGATGTGTCCAACTTCCTCTTCATCTGGCTGATTCTGCGCGCGTTCGCGGCCGGGTGTACAGCCCTCACCGGCATCGAGGCGATCAGCGACGGCGTGCCGGCTTTCCGCCCGCCGGAATCGAGGAACGCGGCCGCCACCATGATATGGATGGGCCTGATCGCGATGTCACTCTTCTTGGGCATTTCGTTCCTGGCGACCCATCTTGTCGTCGTGCCCAATGAATTCGACAGCATCCTCTCGCAACTGGCGCGCCAGATCAGCGGCGGCGGTTTCCTCTATTACTGGATCCAGGCCTTCACCATGTTGATCTTGATCCTGGCGGCCAACACCGGCTTCCAGGACTTCCCGCGCCTTAGCTACTTTTTGGCACGCGACGGCTACCTGCCGCGCTGGCTGCAGAATCGCGGCGACCGCCTGGTCTACAGTGCGGGCATCGTCACGCTGGGCGTGCTGGCGAGCATCATTGTCTACGGCTTCCGGGCCAACGAGATCGCGATGTTGCCGCTCTATGCCCTGGGCGTGATGACGAGCTTCACTCTCTCGCAAGCGGGCATGGCGCACCTGATGACCCGGGTGGGCAAGGTGATGCCCGGCGAAGAAGTGCGCACGTTGGTCACGACCATCCGCTATGAGAGCGGCTGGCGTTGGAAGCAGGCGGTGAACATCACCGGCGCCATCACCACCGGCGTGGTCCTGGTGATCTTGGTGGTCACGAAGTTCGTCGAGGGCGCGTGGATTGTGGTGGTGGGCGTGATTTTGCTGGTCATCATGCTGCGCACGATCAAGGCGCACTACATTCGCGTGGCGCAGTCGCTGCGCATTGCCAACGCGCAGCAGATCGAGCTGGCCGACATTGCCGACGTGGTGATCGTGCCGGTGGCGGATATTCATCGGGGCACGCTGCGCGCGCTGAAATACGCCAAACGCATGTCCACGCAGGTGCGCGCCGTCTCCATCATCACCGACGATGCCCAGCGCGAACACATCCTCCAGCGCTGGGAGCAGTTCCCCGACCTGACGGAGGGGATCCAGCTTGTCCTGCTCGACTATGAGTTCCGCGATATCATGAGTCCGCTGGTGGAATATATTGAAAACGTGCAGGATGTTGAATTCCCGAACCAGCTCGTGACGATCGCCATCCCCGAGTTTGTGCCCAGGTCGTGGGCCGGGCATCTGCTGCACAATCAGACGGCCAATATCTTGCGCCTGCGTCTGCGCGCGCACGAAAACATCGTGGTGATCGACGTGCCCTATCTGTTGAATGAGGACGCCAATCCGGTCCAGCCCAAGCTGCCTCCCGCCAAGGCCGATGCTGAGGTCGATGCCGAGGCGGTTGCGCCCGGCAAGACCACCGCGGTCGAGCGGGCGGGGCGGCGGCTGGGGCCGCGCGGGTAAGGCGGCCTAGCGCACGCCCTGCACGCGCCACAGGCTGAAGACGCCGAAGAGGGCCAGCGCCGACCACAGCGCAAAGGGAACGCTGGGTCCGAAGGCCGCCAGGCTGTTGCCCAGCGGCGGCGAGACCACGTTCGCCAGCGAAGAGGTCGCCATGATCAAGCCGGTGGCTGTGGCGGCATAGCGCACGCCGATGCCGCGCAGCTCCATCACCAGCGTAATGAGGATCGCCATAAAGCCGTCGCGCACCAGGCCCGCCAGGATCACCGCGGGCCACACCCACGCGCCCTGCACCAGGACCAGCGCGCCCACGCCGCTCGCGATCATCAGCCCCGCGATCATCAGCAGGGGACGGCGCCGCTCCAGCCGGTCGGACAGCAGCGCGAAGGGGATGGCAAAGACCAGGCTGGCGGCATGAAACGAGGAGAGCGCGGCGTCCGCCGCGGCGGGCGCCCAGCCGATGCCGCGCAGATAGAGCGGCAGATAGCCGAGCGTGCCCTGTACGCAGCCGCTGATGCCGAACAACGTAAAGGCGACCAGCCAAAAGCTCGGCGTGCGCGCCACATGCGCCAGCCCGGCGCGCAGCGGCACGCCGCCCGCCGACTGATGGCGTCCGCTCGGCCCGTCGCGCACGATCGACCAGACGCCGCCCACCACAATCGCGATGCCGGCAAAGAAGAAAAGCACGTTGCGCCAGCCGCCCAGCCAGGGCGAAAGCACGGTGGCACTGAGCAGCGCGCCCAGCATAAAGCCCAGCGCCATCCCCGCCGAGGCGACGCCGTTGGCCATGCCCAGGCGGCGCGCCGAAAACCAGATGGCGCAGGTCTTGTGGACGTTGGTGGAGATGACCGGCGAGAAGAGGCCGGCGACGAGCATCGCCACCGCCAGCGTGACGAAGTCGACGGCAAAGCCGCGCAGCGCCCCGGTCACGCCCACGAGCAGGCAGGCGAGCATCAGCGTGCGCCGGGAGCCGATGCGGTCGCCGATAGCGCCGCCGAGCAGTGCCATGAAGATGCCCGTGAGCGGCGCTACGCCCCAAATAAAGCCCACCTGCACCAGGCTAAGGCCGAACTCCGCCGAGATTTCGTCGAAGAGGACCGGCAGGGACATGGTGGGCATGCCGATCACCAGCGTGTGGGTCAGCGCGGCCAGGGCGAGGACATACCACTTATAGGCGCCGCTCGCAGCAGGCGTCAGCCCAGATGTCAGCGCAGATGTGTCGACGGCAGGTTGGACGACGGGTTCGATGGCAGGGTCGAAGGGGGCGGGTGTATTCACACAGGGGCCTTTGCAAGATGGCAGAGAAGAAGAAAGCCGACCGCTGCATGATACCATCAGCGGTCGGCTCGGGCGACTCTTCCCTCATGCTTGTGCGCGACGAAACCGGCGCGCACAGGGCGGCCCTGCGCGGCGGGGCCGGCTACTTGACTTGAATCTCGTTGACGACCTTCTCGAACTTGAGTCCGCTACTCTTGACGGCGTTTTGCACAGCCGTGGCGATGTGTTCCCTTTCCAGGTTCTTCGCCACGCGCCCGCGCAAGGTGATCACGCCCTTGGCGACGGCATATGACAGTTGGCTATGGTCCACCACTAACGGGTCTTCACGCAGAGTGAGTTCGACGAGCGACGTCAACTTATCATCCTTGAAGCCGCTGCCAAAAAGACGCGACCAGAAACTCATGGAGCAACCTCCCTTTTTGATTGAATGAAACCACATCGGGAAAATTCAAAAACTTTGACACGTATCCAAATCGGGAGCAAAAAGAACAAGGCCTTGCGTCTGGGTTAGCTGTGCTGTTGGGATGCGCTGCTTGCGGCAAAGTACGCACATGACATATACCATACGCGTCGCTTTTAGTGTAGCACACTCGGCCCGCCTGTCAACCAAAACTAAGGTTCGTAATCTGAACTTGGGCCTGGCGCTTTCTATACGCCTGGCTACCGACAAGGAAGCGCGGCCCTTTTTCGGGTACACTAACAAACTGGAAACTGGAACGATCCGCCCTCTTGCCCATCGAGCAGGCGCCTGCCTGCAAGGAGTATGCTGTGGACCTCTATTCATACGCCACCCGCGCCGAGATTATTCACTACGCCAAACTGGCCGCGGACTTCGACCTCGTGCCCAACACGCAGGGCAATATCAGCGTGCGCGACCCGGAAAGCGGCCATATTCTGATCACGCCGCACGACTTGCCCTACGGCGCCATGACGGCGGACGACCTCGTGGTCGTTGACCTGGACGGCAACCCCGTCGCCGGGCGGCGCGACCCGTCCTTCGAGACGCCGGTCCACTGCGCCCTCTACCGCGCGCGGCCCGATCTGCTGGCGCTGGTGCACACCGAGCCGGTCTATACCAACGTGCTCGGTGTGCTGGGCAAGCCGATCGAGCCTGTGGTGGTGGCGCTGCTCGTCAACCTGGGCGACCCCATCCCCGTCATGCCCTACCAGCCCAGCGGCACAAAGGCTTTCGGCGAGGAGATGGTGCGCGTGATGGGCGACGGCTTCGGCGTGGTGTGGGGCAATCACGGCCTGCTGACGGCGGGGACCACGGTCGACGAGGCGTTCCGCCGCTCGATCATCGTGGAACATGCTGCGCACATCTACTATCTTGCCCTGCTGCACGGCACGCCCGCGCTGGTGACGCACGAAATGCACCAGGGCGCGCTGGGCTAGACAAAACCGCGCCGGCCGGCATCGCAGCGCACGCCACTTGAACAGGAGAACCAAAGCATGAGCGGGCCGCAAGTGATCTCGCTGGGCAATATGTTGGTAGAAATAATGCGCGTCGATCTGGATGAGCCGCTGAGCCTGCCGGGGACGTTCGTGGGGCCGTTCCCCAGCGGCGACACGCCGGTGTATGTCAACGCCGTGGCGCGCCTGGGCCATTCTGCCGGCTTTATGGGCGCGGTGGGGCAGGACGGCTTCGGCGAGTGCATCCTGCGCCGCTTCGCCGAACAGGGCGTCGACGCGCGCCATGTGCGCGTGTTGCCCGACCGCGTGACGGGCATCGCCTTTGTGGCCTATGCCGCGGACGGCAGCCGCAGTTTCATCTTCCACTGGCGCGAGGCCGCCGCCGGGCAGATCGGGCCGGAGTATGTGGACGAGGACTATTGCCGCCAGGCGCGCTGGCTGCACCTGACGGGCGGCAACCTGGTGATCACGCCGCGCTCGTATGAGGCTTGCCTGCGCGCGCTGTCGCTGATGGCGCCGGACGCCAAAGTCAGCTTCGACCCCAACATCCGCGCCGAGTGGCTGGGGCGCGGCGATCTGCTGGAGCAATGGCAGCCCGTGTTGGAGCGGGCGGACTACATCCTGCCCAGCGCGGGCGAAGCCGCGCTGATGACCGGCGCGGTCGACGACGAAACGGGCTGCCGGCAGCTGGCGGCGGCGGGCAAGGTCGTCGTGCTCAAGCAAGGCGCGGGCGGCTGCACGGTCTACGCCGGGGAAGCGGCACACAGGATCGCCGGCTTCGACGTGGCAGAGATCGACCCCACGGGCGCGGGCGATACCTTTTGCGCGGGCTTTACCGCGGCCGTGCTGGAAGGGCTGGATTTGGCCGATGCCGCCGCCTTCGCCAACGCCGTGGGCGCGTTGGCGGTGACGAAGAAAGGCCCCATGGAAGGCGCGCCCACCCGCGCCGAGGTCCTGGCGCTGATGGCGGGGGGCGCGGT
>JBBSBO010000053.1:0-9228 GCA_038251215.1 Caldilineales bacterium | reverse complement strand
CGGCTCGTCGACCACATGTCCGGCCTTGCCGCCCGGCGTGCGCACGATCATGGGCACGCGCGTGATGATGTCCTCGGCGGCGCTGGGCCACTTCTCCACCAGCCCATAGTCGCCGGCGTAGTCGCCGTGGTCGGAGAAGAAGGAGACCGTCGTCGAGTCCGCCAGGCCGGAGTCTTCCAGCTCGTTGAGAAGCCGGCCTAGCATCTCGTCGATGAAGCCGGTCATGCCCAGGTAGACGGCTTGAATCTTGCGCATCAGCGCTTCGTTTTCGCCGTCGTCCAGTTCGTCCAAACGGCGATAATGGCGGATGAGGTCGTGGAAGTCGGGACGGTTGGGCAAGCCGGCGGGACGCAGCGGCGGCAGGCTCTCCAGGTCGACGGCGTTGTGCCAGTGGAGAGGCGCCGAATAGGGGCAGTGCGGGAGGGTGAGCGGCAGGTAGAGGATGAACGGCTCCTGCGGCTTGCTGCGCAGGAAGTCGATGCCGGCCTGAACGTTGGCGTAGTCGCTGTGCTCCGCCAGCGGCCCTTCGTATGGCTCGAAGAGAAAGCTGTAGTAGCGCGGGTCGTCCACTGGGAAGGCGGGCTTGCCGAACATGCCGCTGCCATAGCGTGCGGCGACATCGACGCTGGCGGCAAAGCTGTCCGGGGCCAGCAAGTCGTTCTTGCCATACCACTGCACGTTGTAGCCGTCTTGCTTGAGATAGCGCAGCAGGTTCGGCTCGTCGGGGCGCAGCAGATGCCATAGCGTGCGGTGGCCGCGCACGTGCGGATACCAGCCGGTCATCATGCTACAGCGGGAGGGGGTGCAGACGGAGTGCTGCACATGGCACTGGTCGAAGCGCGTGCCCTGCGCGGCGAGAGCGTCGATGTTGGGCGTGGGGGCGAGGGGATGGCCGTAGCAGCCTACGCTTTCGGCGCGCAGTTCGTCGGGCATGAAGAAGATGAAGTTCATGGCGAGGTCGTTTCTGGTGAGGGCCAAACTACGGCCCGGGCGGTTCGGCGGCGTGCGGGGCGGCAAGCGCGTCCGCCGGTCCCCAAGGGGCGAGGGCGACCGTGCCGTAGGGGTTGAAGATCATGTCCTGCTCACGGGCGGCAAAGCGCCACATGCGCCGCACGAGGTCGTGCTTGATCTCATTGTATTCAGGGCGATCCGACAGGTTGACCATCTCGTGCGGGTCCTGGCGCAGGTCGTAGAGTTCGTCGAAGTCGAAGCCGTTGTAGACGTACTTGTAGTCGTGCGTGACCACGGCGCGCTGCGTGTAATAGAGTTCAACGCCGTTAAGCTGCGTGTGATAGGCGTCGGGCCAAGCGTCCGGCGTCTGATTGTGCAGGAAGGGGACAAGGCTGGCGCCGCTGAGGTCGGCGGGCTGTGTGGCTTCCGCCAGTTCGAGGAAGGTGGACGCGAAATCGGCCAACGTGACAAAGGCCTCCACGCTGCGCCCCGGCGCCTGGATGCCCTGGGGCCAGCGCATAATGCAAGGCACATGGTAGGCTTCGCGGAAGGCGGGCACGCCTTTGAGATAGACGCCGTGCGCGCCGACGTAGTCGCCGTGGTCGGACATGAAGATGACAAGCGTGTTGCCGGCCTGTCCGGTTGCATCGAGCGCGTCGAGCACTTCGCCCAGCAGTTCATCCTGCAGCGTGCAGAAGGCCCAGTAGTGGGCGATGGACTCGCGCACCTCGTCCTCGCTCAACTGGTCCCACAGTTGGCGGCGCTGGCGCTGGACGATGCGCGGCTTGTCCTCCAGGCTATCGCTATAGCTGGGCGGCAAGGAGATCTGGGCCGGGTCGTACATCTTGACGAACTTTTCGGGCACGTTGAAGGGGTCATGCGGGCCGATTGTCCCGACAAAGAGACACCAAGGTGCGTCCTGTTGTGAAAGCTCGCCCAGGGCGGCGACCGCTTCTTGCACGACTTTGTAGTCGTGCAGGTTTTCGTAGCCCTTTGGCCCGCCGTCGGGCAGCGTCTTGTAGAGTTCGTAGTCGCCATAGCCGGGGCGGCGCACGTGCCCGCGGCGGCGGATGCCGTCATCCGGGCCGACGGGGCCTTCGCGCCACTGGTCGATGGAGCGCGTGTGCGAGGTTCCCTTGTTGGCCGTGACCTCGCGCTCCTGCCAGCCGCGGTCCGCCGGGCCTTCTTCCACGGAGACATGCCACTTGCCGCACAGGGTCAGGGCATAGCCGGCGTCGCGCAGATGCTCGGAGAAGGTCTCGACGCCGGGGTTCAGGCCATAGTGAATGGCTGTAGGCGTGCAGATGTTGTTGTAGACGCCGTGCCGGCTGGGGTAGAGGCCGGTCATGAAGGTGGCGCGCGAGGGGCAGCAGTGCGGGCTGGGCGTGTAGGTGTGGCTGAAGCGCACGCCGTCCCGCGCCAGCCGGTCGGCGTTGGGGGTTTGGCATGGGTGACCGGGCGCGACGACGGCGCCCTGCTCCTGGTCGGTCATGAAGATGAGAATGTTGGGGCGTGTGGCCATGTGGCGATCTTTCTAGATGGTCTTGCCGGCGTGTGCGGGGGCGTTATTTTTCCCCGACAATGATGCCGGACAGGAGATAGCGCTGTCCAAAGAAGAAAAGAAGCACCGGCGGGATGGCGGCGCCGATGGAGACGGCCATAATTAGGTTCCACGGGCTGGAGCCGAAGCTGGAGCGGAAGGTCGCCAGGCCCAGCGGGATGGTGTAAAGCTTATTGGAGTTGAGGTAGATCAGCGGGCCGAGCATATCTTGCCACGAGTTCTGGAAGATCAGGATAGCCGAGGTGGCGACGATGGGCACGGACAGAGGCATGAGGATGCGCCAGTAGATGCCAAAATAGGTGCAGCCGTCGAGACGGGCCGCTTCAAAGATATCTTCGGGGATGGTACGGAAGAACTGGCGGAAGAGGAAGATGAAGAAGGCGCCGCCGCCGAAGAAGGGGATGGTCAGCGGCTTGTACGTATTGATCCAGCCTAGTTCTTTGAAGATGACAAACTGCGGGATCATGATCACGGTGTAGGGCAGCATCATGGTGGAGAGCACAATGACGAAGAGGAAGTTGCGCCCCGGCGCGCGCAGGCGCGCAAAGGCATAGCCTGCCAACGACGCGGAAAACACCTGTCCAATCACACGGATGATCGAGATCTGCAGGCTATTCATAAAGTAGCGGCCAAAGGGCAAGAAGGTAAAGCCCTCGTAGAAGTTGGTCCACACCCAGGGGTTCGGCAACAGGTCAGGGGGGAAACGCAGGACTTGCGCCAGGCTGGAAAAGGCGGCGGAGAACATCCACGCGGTCGGCATGAGCACCCAGAGCAGCCCGGGGATCAGGAAGAGAAAGCCGAATATCTTGCGCAGTTGCTCGCTCCGGCGTCGCCCAACACGGAAACGCATCGTCGATGTCGCCATGGCCTATCTTCCTCCCGAATAGAAGACCCAGCGCCCGGAGGTGCGCAGCGCGATGAAGGTCATGAGCATGATCACGACGAAGAGAATCCACGCCTGGGCGGAGGCAAGGCCGAGCTTGAAGTAGCCGAAGGCGTTGTCGTAGAGATACAGATTGTAGAAGTACGACGCATAGTTCGGGCCGCCGCGCGTCATGACGTAGATGCGTTCGAAGGTTTGTAGGGCGCCGATCATGCCGATCAACAAGTTGTAGAGTATGACGGGGCTGAGCATGGGCACGGTCACGTTGAGGAATTGGCTCCACAGCCCAGCGCCGTCCAGCTCGGAGGCCTCGTATAGTTCCGGAGAGATGCCTTGCATGGCTGCCAGGAAGATGATTACGCCCGCGCCCATGCCCCATAGGCCGGAGATGATCACGGCGGACATGACCCAGCTTTCGCTGCCCAGCCAGTTGGGGCCGTGGATGCCGGCGATCTTGTAGAGCAGGAAGTTGAAGAGGCCGAAGTCGGGGTTGAAGAGCCAGACCCACACCAGGCCGGTCACCACTGCGGGCAGGATGGAGGGCAGATAGTAGATCGTACGCATGGCGCGCATTCCGGGCACGCGCAGATTAAGCAGCAAGGACAACATCATCGAAATGCCAAGCTGGAGGGGCACGAAGATGACGGTATAAAGCAGGGTCACCCGCATCGACTTCCAAAAGACGGGATCGTGATAGAGCAGCACGAAGTTCTGGAAGCCGATCCATTTGACCGGCTGGATCGCATTGTAGCGTGCAAAGCTGAGAACGAGCGACGCGCCCATGGGGATCAGAGTAAAGATGAGGAAAGCCACCAGCCATGGCCCGAGGAAGATGTAGAACCAGATCGCTTCTTCGGTGCGCAGGGAGGGAGCGAACCGCCCCCTCCCACGCACGCGCTCCCCGGAACTGTTTGGCCGGCTGGTTTGAGTGTCTAGGGTAGCCACGTACCTACTCCTTCAATCATCAACAGCGCAGGGGCTTAGGCCTTAGTGGCGATAATGGTCTCCATCTGTGTCTGCAGGGTGACCAGCCCTTCCGCCACGGTCGTTTCGTTGTTCATCATGGGCGCGGTCGTCTGGTTGAAGGCTGTGTTCCACTCGGGGAAGCTTTCCAGGGTCTTGCCCGGGGTGGGGTAGCCGAGGTCAAACGAGGTGTTGAAGACTTCTTCAATACCCTCGCGCGTCATGGCGAAGCTTGGGATCGCCTGGATGGCATCAAAGAAGATGCCGTAGTTTTCTTTGTTGGCGGGGAAGAAGCCGGTCATCTCGGCATAGAGCTTGGAGCCGTTTTCCAGCGCCAGGTATTTGAGGAAGTCGAAACCGGCTTCCGGGAACTTGGCGCCGGCGGAGAGCATCCACGAATCGTTGAAGAGCGGCGGCGTGTTGAGGTCGGCGGGGCCGTAGGGCAGAGGCGCCACGCCCCACTCCCATTCCGGTTTGACCGAGACGAAGTTGGTGAACTGCCAGGCGCCATCCACAGCCATGCCCAGGCGTCCGCTCATGATGGGCCAGCCGACCGTCTGCGTCATGGCGTCGGTGTCGGACGGTCGCGGGGCCACGCCGTGTTTGTAGGTCAGGTCAATGTGCCACTGGAAGAACTCGGCCATTTCGGGGCGGTCGTAGAAGGCTTCGGTCACCTTGCCGGTCTGGTAGGCCTCAGTGAGTTCGGGGCCGCCTTTGTCGTTGAAGGGGTCGAAGCCCCAGCGCCAGCAATAGGCGCCCAATTGTCCGGTCGGGAAGGACATGCCCCAGGCCGCCTTGGTCGGATCTTCGACGTCGTGCGCCATGGCAGAGGCCGCTTCGAGCATCTTGTCCAGGTTCCACGACTTATCGTTGCCGTCGGTGGGCGGAACGGGCAGGCCCGCCTCGTCGAACATGGCTTTGTTGTAGAATGCCAATACCGGCATATGCGCCAGCGGCATCGCCCACATCTTGCCTTGGCGGGTGACCGCGTTGATCGCGGCCTGTTCGATGATCGAGAGGTCCGTGTTGGTGCCGGCAACGAAATCGTCGAGCGGGGTGATAGCGCCGTTAGAGTAGAAGGTGGCGAAGCCGGCGGCGTAGTTGGCCGAAATCTCCGGCGGCGTGCCTGCCGCGAACATCGCCAGCAGCTTGGCGTTGTAGTCGCCCCAGGGGACGCCGATCATCTCGACCTTGATGTCCGGGCGCTTCTCCGTGAAGTCCGCCACGGCCTTATCGTTCCACTCCAACATGCCTGTGCCGATGTCGGTGCGCACCAGGTAGGTGACGAGGGCTTGTTCTTGGGCGGCGGCTGCTTGCTCCCCGCCGGCGGCGGGTGCGGGCGCGGCGGGGGCTGCGCAGGCTGCCAAAGCGGCGCTGCCGGCCACAATACCGGAAAACTTGAGGAAAGTGCGACGGTTGAGTGTTTGCATGGCCTTTTCTCCTTAGTGAGGCGATGAACCTAGATTGAGAGACTCGAATTGGGACACAAGAAACATGTGGCGCGGCCCTCGCAGAAGTCGGGTACTACATCTAGAATCTGCCTGTACAGCCCGGCAATCGGATTTCAAGGGGACAGGAGCGTAAGAACAGGAGGCACAATCCACCATCAGGCATAATATGCGGCTATGATATGTAAAACAAACAGAATGTAGAGCGAAGGTTTCGGCTGCGGAGCGCCGCCACTGCTCAACCGTCTTTGTGGCAAAAGGCGGGACGTGACAGCCATATTCAGTATAGCACCGGCACTGGCACCGGCAAAACCCCATTTGCGCGCCATGAGTACGCGCGAGGCGGGCCGCGCGTGGATTCCAAACACAGCCAAAACGGTGTACTATACTCCTCGCACCTCATCACACGCGCTTTCATTGTTCGCGCTCACGACCCATGTCCTGTGGCGACTCTTCCAGGAGGACCACGATGCAATTTACTGACTCTTCACCCTATGCCGAGGGGCGCATTTCGTTAGCGATATCAGCGGCCGATCGGCGGATTTTGCAGGGGTTGGCCGCGCAGGTCGCCGAGTTGGCGGTCCGTCCGTGCGAGGATGAAAAGCGCGATTTGTGGTTGCGGCACAATCGCCTGGAAGCGACGCGCCCGGTCATCTTTTGTGACCCGGAAAACGGCTGGCACGAGATCTTTCCGCCGGAGTCGCTGGCGTGTGAAGGCGAGTTGGCGCGCATGCTCGAGTACCGGCTGCGCAAGGAGATCTTCTGGGGCGCGGAGATGGGCGACGACCGCGTGGTAGAGGCGGCCTTCGACGTGGCGCATGTGTATACAACCAGCGGTTGGGGGCTGCGCTCCGAGAAGGTTGGCGGCGACGCGGGCGGGGCGTATACATGGACGCCGCCGATCCGCACGCGGGCGGATGTGGCGCAACTGCACTATCCCCAGATCGACGTGGATGCCGCGGCCACTGAGCGCATGCTCGACCTGACGCACGATCTGTTTGACGGGCTGCTCGAAGTGCGGCTGCGCACCGGCTGGTGGTGGACGCTGGGCATGACCTGGACATTGGCGGACCTGCGCGGGCTGTCGCAGCTGATGTATGACATGATCGACGAGCCGGAGTTGGTGCATGACTTGATGGCGATTTTGCGCGACGGCACGCTCTCTGTCCTGGATAGCCTGGAGGCGCGCGGCCTCTTGACCGCCAACACGGCAGGCGTCTACGTCGGCTCCGGCGGCTTTGGTTGGACGGACGAACTCCCGCAGGCGGATTTCGACGGGCATGTGCGCACGTGCGACATGTGGGGCTTTGCAGAGAGCCAGGAAACGGTGGGCATCTCGCCGCGCATGTTTGAGGAGTTCATCTTTCCCTATCAGGTTCCCATCCTGGCGCGCTTCGGGCTGAACTGCTACGGCTGCTGCGAGCCATTGGACGAGCGCTGGCCCGTGGTGCAGCGTTTCCCGCGGCTGCGGCGCATCTCGGTGTCGCCCTGGGCGGACCGCGCCTTCTTTGCCGAACAGTTGGGCGACCGCTATATTTTCTCGATGAAGCCGCATCCGGGCGACGTCGCCATGCCGGACTTTGACGAGGAACACGTGCGGGCGGTGCTGCGCCGCGATTTCGAGACGACGCGCAACTGCCGCGTCGAGGCGATTATGAAGGATACGCACACCATCGGCCGCGACCCGCGGCGCGTGGTGCGCTGGGTGCAGATCGCACGCGAGGAAGCGGAGCGTCTCTAGACAGGCTCTGATCTCCGGGTCGACGAGACCAAGTTCGTGAAGGGGCGATATGGAGCAACTGAACTACGCGTTGACGCTGGCGTCGGCCAGCCCGCGGCGGCAGGCGTTTCTGCAGGATTTGGGCTTAGAGTTTTCGTGGATGCCGGTGGACGTGGACGAGACGCCCTTACCGGACGAACTGCCCATTCCGCTGGCGCAGCGGCTGGCGGAGAGCAAGGCTCTCGCCGCGGCGGCGCGGCTGGGCGAGGACAGCACGCCGCGCCTGATTGTGGGCGCGGATACGGTTGTGGCGCTGGGGGACGAGACCTACGGCAAGCCGTGTGATGAGACCGACGCCGCACGAATGTTACGAGCGCTGCGCGATCGCGCGCACCAGGTACACAGTGCAGTCTGTGTGCTGGCGCTGCCGGACGGCGAGGCGTCGACGTCAGTGAATTCGACCACGGTGCTCATGCGCGCGTATACGGACGAGGAAATCCGGGACTATGTCGCGACCGGCGATCCGCTGGACAAGGCGGGGGCCTATGCTATCCAGCACGCGACCTTCGCGCCGGCGGCGTCGCTCGACGGCTGCCTGACGGGCGTGATGGGCCTGCCGCTGGGCGATATGTGCTTGCTGCTGGCACGCTACGGCGTGTTCCCGTCGTCGCCGGTAGTGGAGGTGTGCGAAGGGCAGACGCATTTCCGGTGCTGCCGGCGCGGGTTTGCACGTTCGGGGTTTGATTGACAGGGCGCAGGGCTGCTGCTAGACTCGAAGCGGTGTTCCTCTGGATGAGAAGCTGAACGCAGGACATAGGAGAGATGAAGACAATTTGACAGGACAAGCCGAGACGTCGCGGGCGGAGTATGAGGAGTACGAGGATTTGCAGGACTATTTCGACGCGCCGCGCACGCGCAAGGCCAAGCCGAAGCGCACGTCGCTCGACCTGCTGCCCGGCGTGGTGACGCGCGCACGCGGGCATCACTATGACGTGCAGATTGAACCGGTCGCGGCAGCGGGGGAAGTCGCCGCCCCCGGCGCAGAGGGCGAGGTGCGCATGTGCGAGGTGCGCGGGCGGATTTTGCAGGAAAAGGGGCGCGATACTTTGGTGGCGGTGGGCGACCGCGTGTGGGTGCGGCCGGATGGGCCGCGCCGCGGATTGATCGAGAGCGTGGACGAACGCCACAGCGTACTCAGCCGGCAACATCCGGGCGTGTCCATGCCCGCCGAGGACGTGATCCTTGCCAACCCGGACCAGGCGCTGATGGTCTTTTCCGTAGCGCAGCCGGAGCCTCACCTGCGCATGTTGGACCGCTTCCTGGTGATGGCTGAGGCCAACGAACTGCCCGCTGTCATCTGCGCCAACAAGATCGATCTGGTCGGGCAGGACGAAGCTGGCAAGATCTTTGGGCGCTACGCGGACATCGGCTACCACGTGATTTATGCCAGCGCGCACACCGGCGCAGGCATCGCCGAGCTGAAGGAATGCTTGACCGACGCGATTACCGTGCTGACGGGGCCGAGCGGCGTGGGCAAGAGCAGCTTGCTCAATGCCGTCCACCCGGCGCTGCGCATCAATGTGGGCGATCTGCGCGAGGTGCTGGACAGGGGCCGCCACACGACGCGGGGGGCGCGACTGTTTCGGCTGCCGCTGGGAACGAGCACATATGTGGCGGACACGCCGGGCATTCGCGAGATGGG
>JBBSBO010000052.1:0-9277 GCA_038251215.1 Caldilineales bacterium | reverse complement strand
CGTCTTTGCGGTTTGAAGTCTGTACTTAGCGCATACGCGACGCCGTGCGCCACATGTCGGCGTTCGTCCCCAGCTTCTCCTTCACCGGCGCGGTGACGCGGTCCAACTCAGCCAGGGCGTCGGCGCTCAGCCGGATCTGCGCGGCCTGGGCCAGTTGCTCGATCTGCTGCCGGTTGCGCGCACCCGCCACCACCGCCGCCACGCCCGGCTGATGCAACAGCCACGCCAGCGCCACTTGCGCCATCGGATGGCCTATCTCGTCACACACGCGACGAATGCCGTCCAGCGCGGCGAAGGTCTCCGCCTCGCAGCCCGGCTCGCTGTGGACCGTCATCTCGCGCGCGTGCGAGAAATGGCGCGTGCGCGCCCGCTCCACGGGCACGTCGTCCGCCGTAGCGAACTTGCCCGCCAAGATGCCGTGCATCAGCGGGCTGTAGCAGAGGATGCTCATGTCGTGCGCCACACACTTGGGCTGGATCTCGTATTCCACGGCGCGCGCCAGCAAGCTGTAGGCCAACTGGTTGGACTCCGCCCGCCCCAGCGCAAAGAGGTCGTCCAGGTCGAGCGTGCCGAAGTTGGACACGCCAATGGCGCGGATCTTGCCCGCTGCGCGCAGGCGCAGCAGCGCCTCCATCGAATCCGCCAGGGGGATCGTGCGGCTGGGCCAGTGGATCTGGTAGAGGTCGATGTAGTCGGTCTGCAAGCGGCGCAGGCTGTCCTCACACGCCTGGGTCAGGTCGGCGGGGGCGAGGTGATGGTCCATCACCTTGCTCGCGATCACCGCTTCGTGGCGACGGCCCGCCAGGGCGCGCCCCAGGATCTCTTCGGACTTGCCGTCGCCGTACATTTCCGCCGTGTCGAAGAAGTTCACGCCCGCGGCCAGCGCCGCGTGGATGGTGGCGGCGTGGTCGGATTCGGGCCGCTCGCCCCACATGAAGTCGCCGGCGAATTCCCACGTGCCCAAGCAAATAGGCGAAACCTGAATCTCCGTCCGCCCCAGTTGTCGATGCTCCATTAAAGGTCCTTTCCGTGTTGGCGAAATTCTGAGCCGATTTTTCGATTGACAGCCATCCAATTGACAGGCGCTGGTCAGCCCAGATCGCTATGCGCAGCGTTCACTTGCCCAGCGCGCGCAGAGCCTGCACACAGCGCTGCACCGCCTCCAGCGGCGGGTAGGCGTCGCTCTCATACTCGACAATGTACCATTCGGTCCCGCCCACGCTCTCGCAGACGTCGAAGAAGGCGTACCACGGCACCTCGTCCTCGCCGATCAGCGGGCGCGTGGCGGCGTCGGGGCCTTGCGCGGCGAGGCTCTTGGAGAAGGGCTTGAGGTGGACGCTGCGCGCTTGGCCCGGATAGCGGCGGATCACCTCCAGCACGTCGACGTCGGCATTGCCCAGCAGCGCGTTGCCCGTGTCGAACTGCATGATCACGGCGGGGTCGGTGTGGTCGAAGAGCGTGTACCACGGCCATTCGCCCCCCAGCGGCTGGAACTCGGCATAGTGGTTGTGGAAGCCGGTCGCCATGCTGTAGCGCGCCAGCGTGGCGGCGAGCCGGTTGAGGAAGCCGGCCAACTCCACCCAGGCGGCTTGGCTCGTGTAGTGATCCGGGTTAACCCAGGGCAGGATCAGCTTGTCGTTGCCCAGCGCCTCGTTGTAGGCGATGGTCGGGTAGACGGTCGCTTCCTGCAGCAGGTCGATGGGCGTATGCCAGCCGCAGCAGACCAGGCCGGCGTCAACGAGCATGGCGCGCAACTCGCGGGCGCTGTGGCGCGGCGCGCCGAAGAACTCCACGCCGCTGTAGCCCATCTCCGCCACCGCGGCCAACGTGCCCGGCGTATCATCCGCCAGGGCATGGCGCACCGAATAGAGCTGCAAGCCGATAGGGATTTTGTTCATAGCGCGGTTCCTTTACTGGGCATGGGCGAACAGGGAGTAGATTATAGGCATCAAAATGGGCGGGCAACTCGGCGTTGTCGCGCCGGCGTTGTCCCGCCCATTGTACACTGCGCGCAGGCTGCGCGCCTAAGGTCAATTCTCTAAATCATCTGGGGGATTGCACCCACAACCATCCAAATTCCCCAGGCGGTCATCAATATCCCAATACCCCAACTTACTTTGTGACCGCCCGGCAGCACTTTCTCGGCCAAAACATAGGCTGCAATCGCGGCAATCCAAAACAGGTTCATGACGCCGGCCACAAAGAGCAAAGCCATCAGCAACCAGCAGCAACCCACACAGAAAGCTCCATGACGCACCCCCATGACCAAAGCCCCCCATCTGCCTTCGCGCCATTCTGTCATGAAGAAGCCTAAAGGAGTGCGGCAGTGAGACAGACAGGCATACTTGAGCGGCGTAAATTGGAAAACTCCGGCTGCAATGAGGATGATTCCGCCCAAAACAGGAGTCGTTGTTTCCATCATAGGGGAGAGCAAGGCAGCAGCATGAAGACCGCCTTGTGCCAGGGTAGCCGCCGCACTAAACGCCGTCCAGACTAGAATATAACCAAGGTAGAAAACGACCGTTCCCGGAACTGACTTTGGTTGCTCCTGGCGTGACCCGCTAATCTGGGTATAGGTGAGAATCATCGGGGCCGCCGAAGGAGTCATCATAGCAATCTGCATGACTGTCCACATGACAAACACCAGCAAGAAATCCGTTATTCTCCAGGGCTGGACGGCAGGCATCGCCATCTCCATGCCTACATCGCCCATATCCATCATATTGGCCATATCCCAAGCCAGGTAGCCCATGTAAGCCCACGACAACAGGACGATGACTCCGAGACCGGCCAACACAATAGACCGGTCTCGCCGCAGAAAAGTATCCGTGAAGGTTGCCTGCTTCATATTCTTACCCGCTTTGGTAAGTGAAAGGAGAATATAGCCCGCTCTTTCCTGAAAATTCCCAGTCAAGACCGTGGTCGTGGTAGGTTACATTCTTGGACCTGCCGACAACGAGTGTATGCCCTGGCGTAATAGCGAGCGGATGACTCTCAATCGTCACATCAGCCCCGCCCTGACCTGCAATCGCTTCGATCTCCGCTTCGACTACACCGGAAATTTGCAGACTGCGCTGTTTTCCTTCAGCTTTATAGGTCATGGGCAGGCTGCTCACGCCCAGCACCTCGCCAACATGGGAAACCAACCTGCCGGGATGCCCGCCGGCTTGCCCTGTAAAGATTTGCGTAAGGGCGTCTTTTTGGCCGGCGGTGGCGCGGCCATCAAAGTAAACGGCCGCGCGCCACGGGACCTCTGCCATGTTGCCCGGGCTATGGACAGCCAAGGCTACATTCAGATCGTCCAGACGCACAGCGTCAAAGTTACCCTCGTCAATGTGCCAGGCCACCAGGGCGGTACAATCGCCCTCGGTCGGATCGCTTAGAAAGATGCAAGGGCAAGCCGCTTCACAGTTACACGCCTCAAAGTACGTTCCGTTTAGCTTCCATTCCTGAGACATTTCTCTTCTCCTTGTTTTGGGCTTTCGCCACAGAAAACGGGGCCCGCCGGCAAAATCATGGTTCCATTACTTACCGTTAGATCCCTCTTGCTCGGTTTATCATGCTACAGGGCATACTTTATCGGACGCGCAGAAGAAAATCTTCTACCGAAGGTTTGTTTGCAGGTTTGTTTTGAGGGCGGGAGGCCAAACCTAGGTTGGGTTTAGCACGAAGATGAATACTTTAGGCGTTGTCGATCAGGTGAAGCTCACGGGCGCGGGCTGCGGCCGTTACTCGGTTATTAACGCTCAGTTTGCCGTAAATCTGATTGGTGTAATACTTGATGGTACCTATAGCCAAGACCAACTCACCTGCGATTTCGCGATTTGTCAACCCTTTACAAAGAAGTTTGAGTACGTCTAATTCGCGTGGCGTGAGCGGCTCAACGAGATTCTGGGCAAGTTTAGTGGGCGGTTCAGTTGGCAAAGGTTCCGCTTGTTCTTCCGCAGCAGTGGTGAGGGGAAGGGAGAGTTGGTAGAACAAATCGGACGCCAGCATATCTAGGTCGCTCGCTTCGCCGCTTGCAGTGGCGGCGGCAAACAGTTGAGGGGAGACCTTTTCCCGATAATCATTGACTAGACGCGTTTGGGCTTTGTTGCGCGTTTCGTGGTCAGTAGCGGGGTTGTGCATAGCAAAGGCAAGGAGGGTCAACGGCCGTTCCCGCTGCCCCAACTCCCACAATAACTCAGCAGCATTTACCAATAGGCCAAATAATACCGGGCGATAATCGATCTCTACGGCAAGCTGTAATGCCTGTCTGAAATAGCCTTGAGCAAGCGCGTAATCGCCCTGTGCATACGCGACATTCCCCAACCCCCAGTTGGCCGCCGCTAACCCGCCTTTGTCATTAATGTCTTGATAAATTGTGCGACTACGCTGGAATTGATCTTCTGCCTCGGCAAAGGATTGCTCCTTAAGAGCAAGGTTGCTCAAATTGATCAGGGCCAGCGCCATCCCTTCGGGATCATTATATGCCTGTCGAATCTCATAACTGGATTGGAAATGGGTTTTGCCCATTCGATTGTCGCCCAATGCGACCGCAATTTGACCCATGTTGTTTAGAATGTAGGCCCTAAACCAACTGTCGCCGGTCATTAGCGATTGCCCATAAGCTTGTTGGGCGAACTTTTGGGCTGTTTCATATTCTCCTAACCCCACGTTCGCTTCAGCCAGGCAATGATACGCGAACTGGCGGTTGATGGAATGTTGTTGAACTTCCGCAACCTGACGAACCTGTTCGGCATACCGAAGAGCCGTTGCATAATCGCCTCTGGTTAACGCCACAAAACTTAACGGAGCGTTCGGATCCGTCAGGTAACCAGGCAGCGGAGAGATATTCAGACGGCGATAAATAGCCTGACTTTCCCTCATGCACGCTTCAGTGCCTTCCTGACGCCCAAAACGCAGGTGGTACCAGGCCTCGTACATGAGCGTGCCGAGTAAAGCAAGATATGTGGCTTCACTCTGGGGCTGGGCTTGCAAAGCTTCAGTCGCCTGGGAAAATAGAGCCATGCCTTCCAGGTAGCCGCCCAAGAATTGATAATAAAGCCCCAAGCATTGACTGCCTTTTTGCAGGGCGTCTGCGTCTGCATGCGCTATCGCCCACAGCCAGGCCACGCGGATATTGTCTAGCTCTTCCTTGATTTCGAGCAATGCTTCCCGCTGACGGCCCCCAAAAACATCTCGCTGACGCTGATAGAGAAATTGAATGTAATAACTGGCGTGATCGGTTTGGGTTTTTTGATCATCGCTCGCGCTTTTCTCAAGTTGTTCGGCTGCATATTGGCGCAAGAGTTCGTGGATTTGATAGCGGCCGTCAACATCTAGGCGCACCAAAGACTTATCGACCAAGGCCAACAAGATGGGCAATGATGCGCCAGTCACATCTATGACCGCATCACGGTGAAAGCCGCCTCGAAACACCGACAGACGTTTGAAAACATCTCGCTCTCTCTCGTTCAATCGTTGCCAGGTCTGGTCAAAAACCGTTTGTATGCTGTGATGGCGCTCGGATACATTCAGCGTATGAGCTGTCAGGAAGTCCAGCCCGCGCTGGATTTCATCGGCAATTTCCCGGCAAGTTAAGGTTTTGCACCAGGCGGCTGCCAGCTCCAATGCCAACGGCATCCCGCCTACTAGCCGGCAAATCTGAACAATTGTCTCTTCTTCCTTCGCAGGCGAAAAGTCGGTGTAAATGCGCTGCGCCCGCTCGATAAATAATTGCACTGCATCGTAATCTTGTTCAGCCGTGACAGCGCCAATTCCTGTGGGAAAGGTCAGCCCGAGCACTGGGTAGAGCCACTCTTCTTGGAGATTCAACACTTCCCGTGATGTGATCAAATACTTGACATGGGGCGTGAACGATAACAAGGTCGATAATTGGTCTGCCGCATTCACCAAGAGATGCTCAAAGTTGTCCAAGACAATGAGCATTTCCTTGTCCTGCAAATAGTGACCGAGCTGCTCGAGAGGCGGGTCTTGACCTGTCAAGGAAAACCCAAGTGCATTGGCAACAGCGAGCGCGAAAAATTCAGCCGAGCGCAATGGCTGCAAATAAACAACGACAGACCCGCGAGCGAAGGCATTGCCGCTCATTGTGGTCAGTTGAAGAGCCAGCCGCGTTTTGCCGATTCCGCCAGGCCCAATCAGCGTTAGCAACCGACACTCCGGCTGTGACAAAAGTTGTTGAATGTCGTTAAATTCCTTTTTCCTGCCAATGAATGAATTGTAGGCGGGCATTGGGTTCATGTGTGTAGCCAATGTGGACTTAAATTGTTCATCTCATAGCCTATCTCTCTACCCGCAGCGACCCGGGCGCGGGCACCCCTTCATCGCCGCCACATGCTCCGACATGACGCGCGTATGTATGCTCTCGGCGCCCATGATATTGGACGGCAACTCGACATAGCGCAGTATGCACGGCACAGAATTACAGGATATACGATCACAATGGGCGGGCAACTTGGCGTTGTCCCGCCCATTGTACACTGCGTGCCGCCTGCGCGCCTAAGGTTCGCGCAGAGTCAAGGCGCAAGCGACGACATTGCCTGGTAACGGCATACCCTACTTGATCAGCACCGGCACAAACAGCCGTTCCATATGGATCAAGCAGGCATAAATATCCCGAAACACGCCGCTACCGCGCTTCTGTTCCCAGACTGCCAGCAAGTTCACATCTCCCGCCGCCAATATCGGCAAAGCGAGGTCGCCTGGTCCCATATAACCCCAGACCCCATCCATCTGACCATCTGGGTGAATACGTCGCGTGGCCCAACCCACCGTCGAGGCGCCCAGACCATATTCCTGCTGCCAGATGGCCAGATAGTTACGGCCTGTGGGATCGCATATGACTTCCGGACTTGTCTCCTCCAGAGTGGTGCCCTGGATGTGGATGACCTTCTGCGTCGCCCCGGCGCCGCTCAGGAGATAGCCGTAGATGTCATGTTTGTTGACCGTGGACGATTGCCACGTAACGAGATACTGGTCAGCTGCGGCGCAGGCCGCCGCCGCCGGCCTGTTTTCGGCATCGGGCCAGGCGGCGACCTTGAATTCCCCGCCGGCGATCAGTGCCCCGTTGCCTGCGATACGCGCGGCAAAGATATCTATGTCGTCGTCAAACGCCACCAAGTATTCGTTACGCGCCAGGTTATAGGTGATGTCCGGGCGTAGGCGAGGTCTAGCCGTGTCGCTGGCGATGGTGAAGCCTTTCGTATCCGGAAAGCCGCCGCCGGCAAAAATGCGCCGGCCGCTGATATAGGCAGGCACGCTAACAGAGGTGTTTATATTCGTCCACACAACCAGGAACTCCTTCTGCGCAGCGGCATAGGCCACATCCGGATTCCACTGCGTAGTGCCCCAATTGCAGATGACGAACTCAGTCAGCGAGCTATCCGGCCCATTCCACGGAATAAAGCGCCCCCAAACATCCCAATCGCTTCCATTGCCGAAGACGTCGTAGACCCACGTCACCAAGTAGCGGTCGGATTGGGGATCATAAGCGACGGAGGGCTGCGCCCGGCTGTTTGCCCCAGCCGACACCGCAAACCAGCTTTTTAGCTCGCCGGTCGCCGTGACGCGTTGTGCATAGATATCGCGGTAGCCGCCGCCCCATTCGTTGTGCCACACCACCAGATACTCTTTGTGCTTCGAGTTGTAGGCCACAGCAGGAAGAAATTCTTTGTTGTCTAGCGCCGACACGACAATTTCGGGGCCAAGATCTAGTGTGGGCGCATTGAGAGCTGCCGGCGCCACACTCGCCGGCTCTGCGCCCCCGTCTGCGTCTTGTGCGGCTGCCGGAGCGCTCGCCACGGCGAACAGTATCGCCACCGTCATCGCCACCGCCACCGTCATCGCCAGCGCCGGCGCCGCTGCAACTCGACGGCGCCACATTATTCGCGTGCGTATAGACCACTTTTGTTTGTGCCTGATCATCCCGCCGCCTCCTGATAAGCTCTGGAACTCCTATGCTATCTCGCTGTATCGACCTACAGCCTATCAGGCGCGCGGCTACAAAATGGCTACAAACTCCTCGACAGGTTTTTGTGCGACAGGTTAATGTGTGACAGGCGATTCGCGACCGTCATGCATTACCCCTCGGCGCGCACCCGCGGCGGCCCTTGGCGCAGGCGCGCTAGCACCGCGTCCAGGTCGGGCGCATCCCAGATCGCCTCGATCCACCACGTGGCGCCGGCCTCCGCCAGCGGGCGCACCTGCGCCTGCGCCGCCTCGGCGTCATCGCCCGGCGTGCGCCCCTGCACCACGATGTCGAACGGCGTCGTGAGCGTGCGCCGTTCGGCTACATACGCCTTCATCGCCGCCACCTGCTGCGGCGTGACGCGATCGTGCGGACCTTCGGCGTCCATAATGTTGGGTAGCAGCCCGTCATAGCGCAGCACGCGCTGCATCGACTTCTCGCGCGGCCACGCGCCCACCACCCAGATGGGGATGCGCGGCTGCTGCACGGGCAGGGGCGGCGGCGCAAAGGTCGCCTCCTGCACCTGGTAATGCTTGCCCGCATAGTTGAACGGCTGGCCGCGCCACAGCCCTGTCACGATCTCCAGTCCCTCGTCCAGCAACTCGGCGCGGATGCGGCGGTCCGTCACCTCGCCGAAATTGGCGAAGCCCGTCTCCGGCGCGCCCAGGCCTGCGGCGAGGATCACACGCCCATCGGAGAGCGCGTCGAGCGTGGCGGTTTCGCTTGCCAGCTTCCACGGGCGCCGTCGCGACACCGGCGTGAGCATCGTGCCCAGGCGGATGCGCTGCGTGCGCGCCGCCACCGCCGCCAGCGTCACCCAGGGGTCGATGCCCCACACCGGCTCCCACATAAAGAAACCGTCCCAGCCGGCTTGCTCCGCCTCCACACCAAAGCGCAGCGCGGCGGGCGCGTCGCCGCCGGGGAAGACAAATCCGTAACGCATCCGGGCCTCCTCCTTTGCCTCGATCTTCGACTAGACCTCACATGATCTTGCGCGCAAAACGGAGCCATCCCAACGGCGCCGATGCGCCTTCGGTTCCACTTTTCGGCGTTTTCCGTAGCCAAAATAAAGGGGCAGGCCGTGGGCCTGCCCCTACCCTTCTATCACGCTGTCCTCCGCGCCCTCTGCGGTATCTTGCTGTTGGCTGTTCTTTGCGCCCTTTGCGCCTTCGCGGTTTGCTTGTGGACTGTTTGCGCTACTTCCAGTCCGCCTGGAACTTCTCGCGCCCATTGATGAACTTGTCCGCCGCCATAGCCGCGATCACGCCGTCCGAGGCCGCGATCACGGCCTGCTTGACGTGCGTG